>JANNHN010000414.1:0-7389 GCA_031404395.1 Betaproteobacteria bacterium | reverse complement strand
GAAATCAGGAATTGCGATGTCATCGTGCTGGCGCAGTTCACGCTGTCGCGCGCAGTGCCTGCGGTCGCCGCGGTCAGCAACATTCCGCTGTTCAATTCACCGGGCGCGGCAGTAGCCAAGATGCGCGCGATGCTCAAGGCGCGATGAAATGATGCCGCATGGGGAAAAACGAAAGGCCGGCTTGCGCCGGCCCTGCGTGTGCCTCTTGGTAGGAGGTGCGAGATTCGAACTCGCGACCAACGGATTAAAAGTCCGCTGCTCTACCAGCTGAGCTAACCTCCCTCAAAAAGGGGCGAATTTTAACACGCCGACCCTCTGGGTCAACAAAGTTTGCCGACGTATCGCGCTCAAGCCTCTTGCATAATTCGCCAGTACTGATATTTCATCGTGCCCGTGGCGCCGATGACGATGGCAAAGAACGTCAGTATCGAGCCGATCGCTACCGTGGATATGCCGGTAACCCCCTGTCCGATGGTGCAACCCATGGCCAGCACACCGCCCACGCCCATCAGCACGCCACCGATTGCGTGATTGGCAAAATCCTGAATTGAAACAAACCACTCGACGCGAAAGCTCTTCGCAAACAACGCGTAGATGAACGATCCGCAGATGACACCGACCAGCGCTACGACGCCGAAATTGATCAAAGTGGTCGTCCCCGGACTCAGCACATAACGCACGGTGTCGCCCATGGTGCTGACGAACGTGAACGACTGTACCTGGACGCGACTCGGCATTTGCGTTGCAAATTCGGCGTATTCCTTCCACGCCTGGCCCAGCGGCCCGCCGGTCAGATACCAGCCGGCCAGCACCGCCAGCCCGACCGCGGCGCCGCCGAGCAGATTGTCGAAACTGCCGCGGAATTCGGCGGAACGAAACACATGCACCAACAGCCCCAGCGCCAGCGCGCCGCCGAGCAGCGCATTGAACAGGCGCGAGGGCTGCAGGCCGAACATGCCGGTGAGCACCGTGCCGAGTTCCTGCGTATTCATGCCGTGCCGCGCGAGATCAATCGTCGTCGCCGACACCCACGGATGAAACAGTTTTTCGTAGAACGGTGTCCATAACATCAGGTACGCCATGATCGAGGCAATCACCAGCACCATCAGCGATTTGAGGTTGCCGCCGCCGACGCGCACCAGCGTCTTGTTGGCACAACCACTGGCCAGCGTCATGCCGATGCCGAACAGCGCGCCGCCGATCAGATACCGCAACCAGGCGAAGTTCGCGGTGCGGTACGGCGGGAAGGTTTCTGCGGAAAGATTGACGATGCCCGCCGCTTCCATCGCCACCACGCCGGCAATCGCAATGGCAATGGCGAACAGCCACGCGCGCATGCGCCCGCTATCGCCCATGTTGACCAGATCGGAGACCGCACCCATGGTGCAGAAATTGGTTTTGTTGACGATGGCGCCGAGCACCACGGCAATAACGAACACCGCCGTCAGCACCTGCTGATGTACGTTGAACTCCATGAACCCCTCCTTTGCGACTACGCTGGCTTGGTGCTGGCAGTGTACTGCGCACCCGCAGACCATCGATAATTAATTGTTTTTATTTAGAGCGCCTAACAGAATGAAACACGCGATGCGCTGTCACGATTTTTGCTCAGGGCAAGGAACACGCCGCAGGGCATATCGCGAATATGCATAAGGCGGGTGACGCAGCCATGAGCAAAAATTCGTGCCAGCCCATAGGGTTACGACGAAAATCGGCGGCGTGCCGGAGCGTGGAGCAGGGGCCCCGCTTGCGGGGATGCGACCGTACAGGCACGCCTACGTCCCGCTACGGGGTCGCATCCCGGCGCGATGCGCCGTGAACCTGCTCCGCCCTGCGCGGTACACTTTGTCGACCAGCTTGGCCTTATTCGCGATAAGGCCTGCGCCGTTCTTCGTGTCATCGCCGATTTTCGCGCGTAACGCACGCGCGTTTCATTCTGTTAGGCGCTCTCATTATTGGTAATGTGTGGGATCGGCGACTGCGGCCTGCTCGAAGCCCGCGCGACGCAACCGGCAGGAATCACAAACACCGCAGGCGCGTCCCTCATCATCGGCCTGGTAACACGACACCGTCAGTGCGTAATCAACCCCGAGCAGCACACCGCGGCGGATGATGTCGGCCTTGGTCAGGTTGATGATCGGCGTGTGCAGTTGCAGCGGATGCCCTTCCACGGCCGCCTTGGTGGCGAGATTGGCCAGCGCTTCAAATGCGCGCATGAATTCCGGACGGCAATCCGGATAGCCGGAGTAATCAACGGCATTGGCGCCAAAGTAGATGTGATAGGCGCCGCTGACTTCGGCATGCGCCAGTGCCAGCGCCAGCATGATGGTGTTGCGCGCCGGCACGTAAGTCACGGGGATGCCCGGCTGCACGCCGGCCACCGGCACTGCAATCGCGCGATCCGTCAATGCCGAACCGCCGATGGCGCCGAGATCAATGCGCACCACTTTATGCGCAGCCGCGCCCAGCGTCTGCGCCACGCGCACGGCCGCATCCAGTTCGGAGCGATGGCGTTGACCGTAATCGATGGACAGGCAATGACATTCATGGCCTGCGCTGCGCGCGATGGCCAGCGTGGTGGCGGAATCAAGTCCGCCGGAGAGCAGCACTACGGCTTTATCCGGCATGCGTGTCTCTATCAATGAACGGCGTCCATATCAGAAAGGGGGTGGTTCACCGCGCAAGTGCTGCCGGCGCACGCCGCTGCGTTCAGCGCGCGCTGGCGAGACGCCGACGCGCTTTCTCGGCGGCTTCCGAAGCGGGAAATCTGGCGATCAATCCATCCATGGTTTTGCGCGCCGTCGCGCTGTCGCCGGATTCGAGCTGCGAGCTTGCCATGTTGAGCAACGCATCCGGTACCGACGTGCTGTCAGGATAGACGGTGACCAGTCTCTGCTGGCTGGCAATGGCGCTTTTGTAATCACGCAGATTGAAATACGAATCCCCGGTCCAGTATTGGGCGCGCGGCGCTAATGCGCTCTTCGGATGTTTCTTGGTGAATTCCTGAAAAGCGGTAATCGCACCCTGATAGTTGCCGATGCGACGCTGGGCCTGTGCCCGTTCGTAGGCGTCATTCTCATCGACACTGACCGGTGCGGCAGTGGCCGATTTGGTCGGTCCGGCGCCGCCTGCTGCAGGAGTGCTGTCCGCAGCCGGCGCAATCGCTGCACCCGGTTGCTCGAAACGGCGCAGCCGCAGATCAAGATCGACATACATGTCGCGCTGCCGCTTGGACACGCTCTCGAGGCTATTGCCCAGCACTTCGATCTGGCCGCGCAGTGCGCGGATTTCCTCGCGCAGTTTTTCGATTTCGCCGGCAATCGCCAGCACCGGCTGGTTTTTCGCGTCTTCTTCCATTTTGGTCAGACGCGCGCCGATACCGTCGGTCTGCTGGCGCAGTTCATCGACGCGCTTCTGCTGCTCGGCAATCTGCTTGCGCGCAATCTCGTCGTCAAACAGGCCTGCTGCTGCCGGGCCTGCAGCCAGCAAACCGGCGCACAGCGTCAGCACGCCGGTTATGCGCAAACAGCATCGCATCATGATGCCGCGTCAGTCGTTGGGATAGACAATGTCGGCGCGGCGGTTCTCGGCCCAGCTCGCCTCATCGTGACCGGTGGCCTTCGGCTTCTCTTCACCGAAGCTGACCGTCTCGATCTGGCCTGCCTGCGCGCCCAGCAGTTGCATGGCCTGGCCGACCGCATCGGCGCGGCGCTGGCCGAGGGCGATGTTGTACTCGCGGCTGCCGCGCTCGTCGGCATTGCCCTGCACGGTCACTTTGGCGGCGCGATTCTGCTGCAGGTAGCGCGCGTGGGCCGATACCAGCGGCTTGAACTCGTCCTTGACCACATTGCTGTCGAGCTCGAAATAAACGCTGCGCTTGGACAGGACGTTGGAGGGATCTTTCAACGGATTGCCCGATACACCCTTGGGATCGAGCGGCGTGGTCGTCGGGCCCGTTCCCTGCGTGGTCGGGGGCTTCGGTTGCGTCGCGGCCACTCCGCCGCGGTCTTCAACCGCAGCGCCGTCCTGCTCCTTGGTGGGGGTGCTGCTGCAGGCGGCCAATAGTGCCGACGCCATCACTGCCAGTAGTAACCGTTTCATGAGCCAGCTCCTTGTCGAATGATCATGGTTTGCTGAGAGTTATTTTTACGGGGTACTTTTTACTGAGTACCTATTTATTGACCACAGGACTCCACGCGGGTTCACGCGCATCCCCGACATCGGCGGTAAAACGCTGCTTGATGCGACCGTCGCTCGAAACGGCGGCCAATATACCACGCCCCCCCACCTCGGTTGCGTAGAGGATAAGCCTGCTGTTAGGCGCAAAACTGGGGGATTCGTCGGTGCCGCCGTCGGTCAGCACCTGCACCTGGCGTGTCGCGAAATCCTGCACGGCCACATTGAAACGGCTGCCGTTGCGCTGGATGAAAGTGAAGCTCTTGCCGTCGGGGCTGTGCCGCGGCGACACGTTGTAACTGCCCTCGAACGTGATGCGCTGCGCGGCGCCGCCGCTGACCGCGATGCGGTAGATCTGCGGACCGCCGCCGCGATCGGACGTAAATAATATCGATTGGCCATCCGGTGCGAAATTGGCCTCGGTATCGATCGCCGTGCTGGTGGTCAGGCGCAGCGGCGCGCCACTGCCGTCGGCATTGATCAGAAAAAGCTGCGAGCCGCCGTCGCGCGTCAGCGTCACTGCGAGACGCTTGCCGTCGGGCGACCATGCCGGCGCGCTGTTGCTGCCGCGAAACGCCGCCACGGCCTGGCGACTGCCGGTGGTCAGCGATTGCACATATACCACCGGTTTCTTCTGCTCAAAGGACACATAAGCCAGGCGCGTGCCGTCGGGCGACCATGCCGGCGAAATGATCGGCTCATTCGAACCCAGCACGCTTTGCGCGCCGAAACCGTCGGAATCCGCGACGTGCAGTTCAAAACGCGCGCCGCGTTTGACTACGTAACTGATGCGTGTGGCAAAAACGCCGGTATCGCCGGTAAGTTTTTCGTAGATGACGTCGGCGATCTTGTGCGCGGTCAGTCGCAACTGGCTTTCGGTGGCGAAATAGACAAAACCGGCGATCTGCGTCTGCTTGACGGCATCCATCACCCGGAAACGGATGTCGTAGCGCCCGTCCGGCGCCTTGCTCACCGAGCCGATCACCACAGCTTCGGCGCCGCGGGCGCGCCACTGCGCGTAATTCAGTTGCTCGGGCTCGTAGGGCACCGGAGTCATGCCACCTGAATCCACCGTCTTGAACAAACCGCTGCGCGCCAGATCGGCGGCCACCACCGGCGTGATGCGCTGTGCCAGTCCCTCCTCGGCGCGGAACGGCACAATCGCTACCGGAATCTGGTTGGCGCCGGCACCGACGATTTCGATGGTCAGTGTCGCAGCAGCACTGCCGGCGGACAACAGCAACGATGCCGTCAGCAGGCGCAGCGCATGGATCATCGGAGCGGGTATTTTTTCATGGCTGTATTGCATTTTTGTGTTTTTCTTTTTCGGGTTTTTCAGCACTTACTCTTTGGGGCGGAATACCAGATTTAGTTCCCGGAACTGGCGCATCAACGCCGGATCCGGCGGCAGCGGCAGCGGTTGCGCCTTGAGTATGGCGCGCTCCACCGCGCTGTCATAAGCGGGAATGCTGTTGGCGGAACGCTTCAGTTTCGCCCCCAGCACTTCGCCACCGGGCAATACGACGATCTCAAACTCGACCTGTGCCGCATCACTGACATTGGGGGGCAACACGATGAATCGTTTTACTTTCTCGCTGATGCGCCGCTTGTATTCATCTACGATTTTCGCCTGCGCGGCGGCCTGTTGCGCCGCCAGCGAGTCGCGCGCCTTCTGTTGCTCGGCGGCGACACGTCTGGCCTCGGCTTCAGCGGCCTGTTTCTGCTTCAGCGCCTCGGCTTCAGCGCGTTTCTTCTTCTCGGCTTCCGCTGTGCTCGTCTTGGCTGCAGCGAGCTTTTTGGCCTCAGCCGCCTGTTGTTCCTTCAGCTTGCGCTCTTTTTCTATTTTTTCCCGCAGCGCGATGTCCGGCTTGGGCGCAACTTCCGGCTTCGGCGGCGATTTGGCTTCAACTTTTGGCACGGGGGGCGGTGGCGCCGGTTTTATCTCCGGCGGCGGCGGTGCCTCGGCCTTGGGCGGCGTCACTGACGGCAGGTCGCGCCAGAGATCGACGACGACTGTGGTATCGATCTGCTTCTGCTGCCAGCTCACGCCGAACACCAGCAGCACCAGCAACAGCACATGCATCGCGAAGGCCAGCGCACCGGCCAGCGCCTGATCGCGGGAATTGATCGCGGCAGTGAACATTGAGGAATGAGTTCTAGTTTCGCGGGCGCGCGAGCAGTCCCACTTTCTGTACCTGGTTCTGCTGCAGCATATCCATGACTTCGAGCACCGACTCGTAGCGTACTTCCTTGTCAGCCGCGATGACGACGGCCTGCTCGGGATTGCGCTTCTGCTTTTCCCGGATCGCCATGAGCAGTTCGTCGCGCGTCACTTTACGTTCGGTCGCACCCCTGTCCCGGTCACGCAACGACAAATTTCCATTTTTGTCCACGGCAACTTCCAGCGGCGCCACCGGCGGCGCCGAGGTCTTCCCTATCGAGGGCAGCTCGACCTGGCCGGGATTGATCAGCGGCGCAGTGACCATGAATATCACCAGCAGCACCAGCATCACGTCGATGTACGGCACAACGTTGATCTGGTTCATCAGCCGGCGGCCGCTGCGTTTTTCAATCAGCATGCGATCAGTGCACCTGGCGCTGGAGGATGTTGGAGAATTCTTCGGTGAACGAATCGAAGCGGATCGCCAGCCGGTTTACGTCGCCGGCGAAACGGTTGTAGGCGACCACCGCCGGTATCGCCGCAAACAGGCCGATGGCGGTGGCGATCAGCGCCTCGGCGATGCCCGGCGCGACGTGGCCCAGCGTCGCCTGCGCCACATTCGCCAGCCCGCGGAAGGCATTCATGATGCCCCATACCGTGCCGAGCAGCCCGACATAGGGGCTGACCGAGCCCACCGTGGCGAGGAACGACAGTGAGGATTCGAGCTTGTCCATTTCCCGCTGATAGGTGGCGCGCATGGCGCGCCGCGTGCTGTCCATCAGCGCGCCGACGTCGGTGCCGGGTTCGCGGCGATGCTTGGTGAATTCGCGGAAACCTGATTCGAATATGCGCTCCAGGCTGCCGGCGTCGCGCGCATTGGTCGCGCGCTGGTACAGCGCATTGAGATCGGAGCCGCTCCAGAACTGGCGCTCGAACTCCGCCGTCTGCTGCGTTGTCCGCCGCAAAACGAAGATTTTGAGAAAAATGTAATACCAGGAAAACAACGATGACAGCATCAGTATGGCCATCACCAGTTGCACCGGCAGGCTCGC
>JANNHN010000413.1:0-4011 GCA_031404395.1 Betaproteobacteria bacterium | reverse complement strand
TTCGCCATACCGCGCAGAACGATTTCATCCATGGCTTCAATTTATCACAGCCGCGTTTAACCCCGATTCCCGCCGGCCGGCGTTTATAGCTGTGTCGCGGGCCTTCCGCACATTTTATGCAAGGAGTCATCATGAAGCGTCTGACCATCATTGCCGCCGCACTGGCCGCCTGCTCGCTGTCGCTGCCGGCGGCGGCAGTGGGTAACATCGCCGACATTGTGGTTCACGACCGTGCACAGAACCGCACGCTGCCGGTCTATATGCATGAAGGGCGGCATTACGTCGTTGGCAATCCCGGCAACGAATACGAAATCCGCATGCGCAACCGCCAGCGCAGCGACATCCTGACCGTGGTGTCGGTCGATGGTGTTGATGTGATGTCCGGTGACACGGCCGGCTGGGAGCAGGGCGGCTACGTGCTGGGTGCGTACCAGGGCTTCGACATCAAGGGCTGGCGCAAAAGCCTGGATCGGGTCGCCGCTTTTTACTTCACCGCCTTGCCTGATTCCTATGCAGCGCGCACCGGACGGCCCGGTAATGTCGGCGTCATCGGCGTCGCGGTGTTCCGCAGGAAGCCCGAGCCGGTGGTGCAGTACTCGCCGCCGCGGCTGACACGCGGCGCGGCTGAAGCCGATGCGTCGGCGCCGGCAACAACTGCCGCGGAGCGCAGCGGTGCGAGTCCGGCTGCGTCCCCGGCCCGCGATGACCTTGCCGGTGTCGGGTCCGGCGCCGAAGCACAGTCCACCGTGCAGAAATCCGCGCGGCTGGGCACCGGCCACGGGCGCAGCGAAGTGTCTCAAGTCACCTACACTGAATTCGAACGCGCCACCAGCGCTCCGGCCGAGGTCATCACCATTTATTACGACAGCTACCGCAACCTGGTGGCGCAGGGTGTCATCCGCGCGCCGTCGATCGCGCGGCCGGATCCGTTTCCCGCACGCTTCGCGCCGGATCCGCGCTGAGCCGGCGACGGATTTGACCGCGGACGCGTGGTTGTCCGCTGCGGGTTGCCGGTATGCAGGACGTTCTGCATACTGGCACCCCGTTATGCCTACGGACGCCGACGCCAGTGATGAAACGCTCATGCTCGGCTACCGCGACGGCGATGCCGGCGCGTTTGATGTGCTTTATGCCCGCCACAAAGGCGGCGTTTACCGCTACCTGTTGCGGCAGTGCCGCGACGCGGCGCTTACCGACGAATTGTTTCAGGACGTGTGGATGAACCTGATCCGCGCCCGGGATACCTATACGGTACAGGCAAAGTTCACCACTTACCTCTACCGCATCGCCCACAACCGGCTGATGGATCACTTTCGCCGCCACGACAGCACCGCGGTTTCACTGGATGACGATACCGGTCCGGATATCGCAGAGCCGGCCGCGCCGCGCAGCGACGAACCCGAGGCCAGTGCCGATGCACGCCAACAGGCGGCGCAGTTGCTGCACCTGCTCGACGCATTGCCTGCCGAGCAGCGGGAAGCGTTTGTGCTGCAGCAGGAAGGCGGACTCAGTATCGAAGAGATCGCAACGGCGACCGGCGTGGCGCGCGAAACGACGAAAAGCCGGCTGCGTTATGCGCTGGCCAAGCTGCGACTGGGGATGCAGGCATGGCAATGATTCCGGATCCCGGCGCGGGCGACCCCGGGCGCGATGCGCGCCTCGCGGCGGCCTATCGTGCCGGCGCGCGGCAACAGCCGCCGGAGCGGGTGGATGACGCGATCCGCGCTGCGGCACGACGCGCCGTTGCAGCCGGGCCGCGGCGCAGCGCAGATCGCCTGCGGCGCTGGAGTATTCCGTTGTCACTGGCCGCGGTGGTGGTGCTGTCGGTGACCCTGGTGACGATGATGCGCGAAGAGGGTGCGGATCGCTGGGTGAACGATGCGCCGTCGCCGCGAGTGCAGCCGCCTGGCGCAGTGGTTGACGCACCTGCCCAAATACCCGCCCCAGCCCCCGCTCAGTCTGCGGCGCAATCCATGGCGCCCGCGCCGGCGACGCCGGCAGCGCCAGCCGAACCGCGGCCGTCCGCACCCCGCGCAGAAACACCGGCACCTGAGCTGCGCGGGCAGGAGCATCGTGAACAGCTGGCGGCAGATGTCGGGTCGCGCAAGGCGACTGCTGAGGCTGCGGCGCTGGCCGATGCAGCTGCCGGCGCGCGCCAGGACAGCGCCCCGCGCGACGCGGCCGCATCCCGCCCGTTGCTGCGTTCTGCGCCGGCCTCCGCCCCCGCAACTTTGGCCGAGACGGCCACCGCTGGCGCGGATAAACCTGCGGTGGCGGAGTCTCTGGGGCCGGGAGCAGTGTCGTCTGCCAAAGCGCCGCCTGCCAAGGCACCAGGGACGCTGTGGCAGGACCTCGAAGGTGAGCCTGTAGCCAAGTGGCTGGATCGTCTCCGCGAACTGCGTAAGGCCGGCC
This sequence comes from Betaproteobacteria bacterium, assembly GCA_031404395.1. Taxonomy (GTDB): domain Bacteria; phylum Pseudomonadota; class Gammaproteobacteria; order Burkholderiales; family SG8-41. The sequence goes on along the minus strand of JANNHN010000413.1, from coordinate 1,599 downwards.
GCACTGCCGATATGGAACGGCTGGCCGCGGAATTCCGTCGCCGGTTTCCCGACGCGGCGCTGCCGGACGATGGGCGCTGACAGGACTGCTGTGGATCCCCAACCGGTTCCGCCCACCGCGCCCGAACCCTGGGAGTGTTGCCAAAGCGGCTGCGAACCCTGCGTCTACGATCATTATTGGGAAGCGCTCACTAACTATGAAATCGCGCTGCGGGCTTGGGAAAAACGCCATGTTCCACGCGGGCCCGACCCTCAGGATTTGTTGTAACTAATTGTATTTAAACAATTAATTATAAAACTCCCGCAACAGGCCGCGCTTCGGCAGCATTCCGGCTGAACTCTGGGCCGTGTATCCTCTCAAACCCGCGTTATCTGACGACGTGGCCCGGTGTTATGACACCGTAATTATAAGTTAATTGTTTAAAAACAATTAGTTATAATTTTTGTTGCATTGCACTAATTGTATCGGTAAACTCCGCCCCGATTTGATTCCTGAGGTGTGTAATAAACCGGTCACAGGGTTGCAGTCCATGCCCTGAACACCTAGAATTGGCCAGTTTTTTTGAGTGGCCCACAATCTGTTGTGGTTGTCGGCCGAATGTAGTTCCAAGGAGATACCGTTACCGTAGCGAGGTAACCCGGTTGTGGCACTCGACCCTCGACGGCGGGCGCCCATCCCCAAAGGAGGTTTTGCATGTTCGCAAAATCGATTTCTGAACACCCCCCCGTGCATCCGCTGTCGATCCGACCGCACTGGACACGCAAGTACCTGACCCTGTTCGTATTCCTGGTCAGCTTTACCACCCTGGGGTTGCTGCTGCACGAGCGCTACGGTATGGACTGGCTGCAGTCCGCTTACGCTGTGATGCAGGACGAGGCCAGCGCAGTTTCCAAGCTGGTGCTGCAGCAGCCGGCCCCGCCGGTCGTCAATCCGGATGCTACGCGGCAGCAGGCGCTCGCCGAATTCCTGGCCAAGCGTTACAAGGTATCCCAGGACGTCACGCTTGAACTGGTCGAGATTGCCCATGCCGAAGGTCAGGCGTCAGGTCTGGATCCGCTGCTGATCATGGCGGTGATTGCCATCGAGTCCCGCTATAACCCGATTGCGGAAAGCGTGGCCGGCGCCAAAGGCCTGATGCAGATCATCCCGAAATACCATGGCGACAAACTGGCCGAATTCGGCGGCGAAAAAGCCGTCTACGATCCCGAATCCAATATCCGGGTCGGCGCACGGATTCTCAAAGAGTACCTGAGCCGCACCGGTAATCTCAGCATCGCGCTGCAGATGTACGCCGGCGCGCTGGGCGACGACAACGACACCTATACCAACAAGGTGCTGGGCGAGAAGCAGCGCCTGCAGCGTGTTGTTGCTTCACTGTCCGGACCGGCGCCCGCGGCAACTCGCCTCGCCCAGCTTCCGCGCGAAGTCCGCCGCATCGATTCGCCGCTCGGCGAATAATCACTCCGGCCCGGCGTGGCCAGCATCCGGATTTCATGGCGCGGCGGTTCGGTTATTGCCGATCTGGTCGCGGGCCCCACGGTTGCCAAACTGCTGGCAGCACTGCCCTGCAAGTCCAGCGTCAACACCTGGGGTGAAGAA
>JANNHN010000412.1:0-2486 GCA_031404395.1 Betaproteobacteria bacterium | reverse complement strand
GTTTACCGTTTACGCCCCAGCCCCTATAATTCGCGCTTTGCGAAGGACGACGCCCATGCGCGTGGTGCAAAAAGCCCTCACTTTCGACGATGTGCTGCTCGTTCCGGCGCATTCGACGATCCTGCCCCGGGAAGTCAGCCTCAAATCCAAACTGACACGCAGCATCAGTCTTAACATACCGCTGCTGTCGGCGGCCATGGACAGCGTAACCGAGTCGCGCCTGGCGATTGCCATCGCCCAGGAAGGCGGTATCGGTATCGTCCACAAAAACATGACTCCGAAAGCGCAGGCCGCGGAGGTCAACAAGGTCAAGCGTTTCGAGAGCGGCATCGTCAAGGATCCGATCACGATTTCCAAGGACATGACCGTACGCGATGTGCTGGCATTGACGCAGCTGCATCACATTTCAGGTTTGCCGGTGGTCGAAGCCGACGGCAAGGTGGTTGGCATCGTCACCAATCGCGATTTGCGCTTTGAGAGCAAGCTGAACCAGCCGGTGAAGAACATCATGACGCCGCGCGCGCGCCTGGTGACCGTGCGTGAAGGTGCCAGCCGGGAAGAAGCGCGGGCATTGATGCACAAGCATCGCCTGGAGCGCGTACTGGTCGTCAACAAGAACTTCGAGTTGCGCGGTCTGGTGACGGTCAAGGATATTCTCAAATCGTCAGAACATCCCCATGCCTGCAAGGACAAACTGGGCCGCTTGCGCGTAGGGGCGGCAGTCGGGGTGGGCGAGGGTACGGAAGAGCGCGCCGAAGCGCTGATCGAAGCCGGTGTTGACGTCATCATCGTGGATACGGCACACGGTCATTCCGGGGGCGTACTCAGACGCGTACGCTGGCTGAAGCGTACCTATCCGAAAATTCAAATCATCGGCGGGAACATCGCCACTGCCGCAGCGGCCAAAGCGCTGGTGGATCACGGCGCCGACGGCGTCAAAGTCGGCATCGGCCCGGGATCGATCTGTACTACTCGCATAGTGGCGGGTGTCGGCGTGCCGCAGATCACCGCGATTGCCAATGTGGCGAAAGCCCTGCAAAAAACCGATGTGCCGCTGATCGCTGACGGCGGCATCCGCTATTCGGGTGATATTGCCAAGGCGATTGCCGCAGGCGCGCATACGGTGATGGTGGGCGGCCTGTTCGCCGGCACCGAGGAGTCGCCCGGCGAGATCGAGCTCTATCAGGGCCGCTCCTACAAGTCCTATCGCGGCATGGGATCGCTGGGCGCCATGCAGCAGGGATCGGCCGACCGCTATTTCCAGGAAATCGACGAGCTTGACACCGAAAAACTGGTACCCGAAGGCGTGGAAGGCCGCGTACCGTACAAAGGCGGCGTTGCGCCGCTGATTCATCAGTTGATGGGCGGTCTGCGCGCGAGCATGGGCTACCTCGGTTGCGGCAATATCGAAGCAGTTCGCCGGGACGCGGAATTCGTCGAAATCACCACGGCCGGCGCGCGCGAATCGCATGTGCATGACGTGCAAATCGTCAAGGAAGCCCCCAATTACCGCGCCGAGTAAGCTGCACGTGCACCACGAGAAAATTCTGATACTCGATTTCGGCTCGCAATATACCCAACTGATTGCACGCCGGGTGCGTGAGCTGCACGTTTACTGCGAGCTGCATCCGCATGACGTGTCGGATGAGTTTGTCCGCGCGTTCAAGCCGAGCGGCGTGATCCTCTCCGGCGGTCCGGCCTCAGTATGGGAAGAGAGCACGCCGCGGGCGCCGGACAGCGTATTCAATCTCGGGATGCCGGTCTTGGGTATCTGCTACGGCATGCAGATCATGGCCGCGCAACTCGGCGGCAAGGTGGACATGGGCAAGGTACGTGAGTTCGGCTACGCGGAAGTGCGTGCCCGCGGCCATACCGCATTGCTGAAGGATGTTCAGGATCGCGTCACGGCCGACGGCCACGGCATGCTTGATGTGTGGATGAGTCACGGCGACAAAGTTATTGAAATGCCGGCGGGTTTCAAAGTCATGGCGAGCAACGCGGCTTGTCCGATTGCCGGCATGGCCGATGAGCAGCGGCGCTTCTACGCGGTGCAGTTTCATCCGGAAGTCACTCACACGCTGCAGGGCAAGGCGCTGCTGGAGCGCTTTGTGCTGCAGATCTGCGGTCTGCGCGGTGACTGGAACATGCCGGATTATGTGGCAGAAGCGGTAAGCCGCATCCGCAGCACGATCGGCAATGATGAGGTGGTACTGGGTTTGTCGGGCGGCGTCGATTCATCGGTAGCGGCGGCATTGATTCATCGCGCCATCGGCCGGCAATTGACTTGCGTATTTGTCGATAACGGACTGTTGCGGCTGAACGAAGCGACACAGGTGATGGCGACATTTGCCCAAAACCTCGGCGTCAAAGTCATTCATGTCGATGCGCGAGAACAGTTCATGCGCCATCTTGCAGGTGTGACCGACCCGGAGCAAAAACGCAAAATCATCGGCCGGGAATTCATCGAAGTATTCCAGGCCGAGTCA
>JANNHN010000411.1:0-4942 GCA_031404395.1 Betaproteobacteria bacterium | reverse complement strand
CCGCGCGGGCCGGTGGAGCCGCCGAGCAGATCGCCCAGTGCGCCGAACATCCCGCCGGGGCCGCTTTGCGGAGATGCATTGGCCGGCTGCGCGGCCTGCTGTTCCTGCACCCGTTGCGTCAGTTTTTCGTAGGCGGATTCGCGATCCTCGACTTTGTCGTAGACGCCGGCGAGCAGCGACCCTTTGATGGTTGCTGCTCGTTCCTCGGCGGTGACCGCGCCCAGCCGGCTGCCCGGCGGCAGCACGAATGCGCGCTCGACCACGCAGGGCCTGCCCTTTTCGTCGAGCAGCGATACCAGCGCTTCGCCGACGCCGAGCTCGGTGATGGCCGCTTCGACATCGAGCTTGGGGTTGGCGCGCAGCGTGGTCGCTGCACTTTTGACGGCCTTCTGGTCGCGCGGGGTGAAGGCGCGCAGCGCATGCTGCACGCGGTTGCCGAGCTGGCCCAACACCGTTTCGGGGATGTCGAGCGGATTCTGGGTGACAAAATAAACACCCACGCCCTTCGAACGAATCAAGCGCACCACCTGTTCAACTTTCCCCAGCAATGCCTGCGGCGCGTCGCTGAACAGCAGGTGTGCTTCGTCGAAAAAAAACACCAGTTTCGGTTTTTCCGGATCGCCGACTTCGGGTAATTGCTCGAACAGTTCCGAGAGCATCCACAGCAGGAACGTGCCGTACAGCTTGGGCGAATTCATCAGCTTGTCGGCGGCCAGGATGTTGATGACGCCGCGTCCTTTCGCGTCGGTCTGCATCAGATCCTGGATGTTGAGCGCCGGTTCAGCGAAAAATTTATCGCCGCCCTGTTGTTCGATTTCGAGCAGACCGCGCTGGATGGCGCCGATCGATGCGGCGGAAACGTTGCCGTACTGGGTGGTGAAGTTTTTTGCATTTTCACCGACATGCTGCAGCATCGCCCGCAGATCCTTCAGGTCGAGCAGCAACAGCCCGTTGTCGTCGGCAATCTTGAACACCAGCGTCAGCACGCCCTGCTGGGTGTCGTTGAGATTGAGCAGCCGCGCCAGCAGCAGCGGACCCATCTCGGAAATCGTCGATCGTACCGGGTGGCCCTGGTTACCGAACACGTCCCAGAACACCACCGGGCAGCCCTCATAGACAAAATCGGCGATGCCCAACTGCTGGATGCGTTCTTCGATTTTGGGTTTGGGTTCGCCTTTCTGCGACAGGCCGGCGAGATCGCCTTTGACGTCGGCCATGAACACCGGCACGCCGATTTTCGACAGACCTTCGGCGATGCGTTGCAGCGTTACTGTCTTGCCGGTGCCGGTGGCGCCGGCGATCAGGCCGTGGCGATTGGCAAGACCGGGCAGCAAAAACAATTCCTGGGCGGATTTGGCGACGAGCAACGGAGCGGTCATGACGGATTCCTGAAATCGCTATGCTAAAATTTCATTAATTCTAACGGGTAATCAGGGATTTATGGCCGGACATTCCAAGTGGGCGAACATCCAGCACCGCAAAGGCCGGCAGGATGCCAAGCGCGGCAAGATTTTTACGCGCCTGATCAAGGAGATCGCCGTCTCCGCACGCATGGGCGGGGGCGATTCCGCGAGCAATCCGCGGCTGCGGCTGGCGATGGACAAGGCCTACGACAACAACATGCCGAAGGACAACGTCGAGCGCGCGATCAAGCGCGGCACCGGCGACCTGGAAGGCGTGAACTACGAGGAAATCCGCTACGAGGGTTACGGCATCGCCGGCGCCGCGGTGATCGTCGATTGCATGACCGACAACCGCACCCGCACTGTCGCGGACGTACGCCATGCCTTTACCAAATACGGCGGCAATCTCGGCACCGACGGTTCGGTGGCATTCCTGTTCAAGCATTGCGGGCAGATGGTGTTTGCACCGGGTACCGATGAAGGCAAGCTGATGGATGCCGCCATCGAGGCCGGCGCCGAAGATGTCGTGACCAACGCCGACGGCAGCATTGAGGTGATCACCGGCCCCGCCGAATTTTCCGCGGTGCGCGCCGCGCTCGGCAAATCCGGATTCAAGCCGGAACTGGCGGAAGTGACCATGAAACCGATGACTGAAAACGCACTCGCCGGCGATGATGCCGCGCGCATGCACAAACTCCTGGACGCGCTCGAAGCGATCGATGACGTGCAGGAGGTGTACACCACCGCAGTCCTCGACGAGCCCGCTTGAACGCGGTCGCTACGCTGCGTATTCTCGGCATCGATCCCGGGTTGCGCGTCACCGGCTTCGGGGTCATCGAACAAACCGGCCAGCAACTGGTCTATGTCGCCAGCGGCTGCATCCGCAGCGGCGAGGGCGCATTGCCGCAGCGCCTCAAAGTATTGCTGGAAGGACTGCAGGAGGTGATCGCGACATACCGCCCGCAATGCGTCGCGGTCGAGCAGGTTTTCGTCAACATCAATCCCCAATCGACGCTGCTGCTGGGCCAGGCCCGCGGCGCCGCGATCTGCGCTGCGGTCGCCAGCGCATTGCCGGTCGCTGAATACACCGCGCTGCAGGTCAAGCAGGCGGTAGTCGGCGCCGGCAAAGCGCGCAAGGAACAGGTGCAGGCGATGGTGCGGCGGCTGTTGAAGCTGCCCGGCGATCCCAGTCCCGATGCCGCTGATGCGCTGGCCTGCGCGATCTGCCATGCGCACGGCGGGCAGGGTTACGGCGGAGTCGGCGCAGGACGCCGGCGTCGCGCTGGGCGGCTGCGATGAGCCGCATCCTGCTGGCATGGGAACTCGGCACCGGCTTTGGTCATCTCGGCCCGTTTCTCGGCCTCGCGCCGAAACTGCTGGAACGCGGGCACGAATTGCACATTGCCGCGCGCGAAATCGCCGGCGCGGTCAAGGCGGTCGGCAATTTGCCGATCACCGTGCACCAGGCGCCGTTGTGCCTGAATACCTATGGCGGATTGCAGGAGCCGCCATTGAATTTCGCCGAAATCCTGATGCGCTACGGCTATCTGGATTCCGCGATGCTGATGGGCATGATTGCGGCGTGGCGGTCCCTGTTGCGCGTAACCGGCGCCGATATCGTTATCGCCGATCATGCGCCGACGGCGTTGCTCGCCGCGCGGTTGCTGGATCTTCCGGGCGCCGTCATCGGTAGCCCCTTTGCCGTTCCGCCCGGGGTACATCCCACGCCAAACATGCGCTCGTGGGTGCAAGTGCCGGCAGCGCGACTGATGGACAGCGATTCGAGGGTTTTGGCGACAATCAATGCCGCGCTGCCCGCAGGCGCGCGACCGGTTACCGCGATTCACCAGATTTTTTCCGGGACGGCCCGCTTTTTTCTCGGAGTACCCGAAACAGATCCCTACGGGCCGCGCGATCCCGCGGATTACCTCGGCCTGACGGTATCAGCCACCGGGACGGCGGTCTCGCCGTGGCCGGACGGCCCGGGGCCGCGCGTTTTTGTATATATGCACGGCGATTACCGGCATCTGGATGCCACGGCGCGCGTGCTTGCGGCGCGCGGCGCGCGGATCCTGGCCTATGTGCTGGGCGCGGACGAGAATACGAGGCTGCGTCTCAAGGGACTCGGGATGCTGGCGCTGAGTGAACCGATTGACGTACGCCGAACGCTGGCCGGGGCGGATCTTTGCGTCACGCACGGCGTGGGCACCATGCTGGCCGCGCTGCACGCCGGCGTTCCGCTGCTGATGCTGCCGAAGCAACTGGAGAATTTCCTGTTCGCGTTCTCCCTGCAGCGGGCGGGGGTCGGCGTGGTGGTGCATCCGGAGGAGGCCAATCCCGACATCGCGGCGGCGCTGGGCAAGGTGCTCGGCGACGGCGGATATGCCCGCAACGCGCGCGTGCTTGCTGATCGGTACGGCGGCGAGTCTGTTGGTACAATGACGGATCGGGCGGTCGCCTGCATAGAGGCGCTTGCTGCGCAAACCGCGGAACGGACGGCATGATCGGGCGCATATCAGGACGTTTATTGGTCAAGCAGCCGCCGCAAATCACGGTGGACGTGAACGGCGTCGGTTATGAACTCGACGTGCCGATGAGCACGCTCTACCAGTTGCCGGCGACCGGAGCGGAAGTCACGCTCTACACCCATCTGGTGGTGCGCGAGGATGTTCACCTGCTGTTCGGTTTCGCCACGGACGCCGAACGCGCATTGTTCCGGCAACTGATAAAAATCTCCGGCGTCGGCGCACGCACCGCGCTGTCGGTGCTGTCCGGCTTGTCGGTGGCGGAACTGCACGAGGCGGTGCGCGCACAGGACGGCGCGCGCCTCACCAAAATTCCCGGCATCGGCAAAAAAACCGCGGAACGCCTGCTGCTCGAACTGCGCGATCGTCTGCCCAAGGGCGGCACGCAGCCCGCCGGCGCGGGTGCGGCCAATGGCAGCGATGTCACCAACGCGCTCGGCGCGCTTGGCTACAATGACAAGGAAGTGCACTGGGCGGTGGCGCAGTTGCCTGCCGGGGTCTCGGTGACCGAGGGCATCCGCCAGGCGCTGAAGCTGTTGTCCAAATCGTGACAGACTGATCATTGAGATTTCACTAAATGGTTGACACATTCCTCCCTCACCCCCGACCCCTCTCCCGGAGAAATGGCACGGGATGTCCGTGACCTTACCCCTGCCTGCTGCATCCAGGCCCTAACCCCCTCTCCTTAGTAAGGAGAGGAAGAGAGTTATTCAAAATTACTTAAAATTACAAATTTAAATGGAACTTGCAGCTGCATAAGGCTTGTTAAACAGGCAATAGCTGATACAAATTACCTCCGTAAAAGCTATCTTCATAAATGCCAATAACCATTCAGTTATGGCAAAAATACAGAAAAAGGGCTTGATTAGCCCTTTTTTTATTGCCGGAATTAGAAAATTCAAGAACAAGAAAGCCTGTCTCCTTGTCTCAGGAAGAATTCGGTAAACACAAAAAATAAAGAAATGTTTTTGTAGGTCAAAAGCGCACCTTTCTCAAATCTATTAATTGTCAAAG
>JANNHN010000410.1:0-7856 GCA_031404395.1 Betaproteobacteria bacterium | reverse complement strand
CATATAAAAAACGGCCGCCTGATCGACCCGAAGAACGGCATCGACGCCCAGCGCGACGTGTTCATCGCTGCCGGCAAAGTCGTGGGCATCGGCCAGACACCGGCGGGTTTCAGCGCCAACCGCGTAATTGATGCCACCGGCTGCGTAGTCTGCCCGGGACTGGTCGATCTCGCCGTGCGCCTGCGTGAGCCCGGTTTCGAATATATAGCCACACTCGAATCCGAAATGGCCGCGGCAATTGCCGGCGGCGTGACCAGTCTCGCCTGTCCGCCCGACACCGACCCGCCGCTCGATGAACCGGGTCTGGTGGAAATGCTCAAATTCAGCGCGAAAAACCTCAATCAGGCGCATGTCTATCCGGTGGGCGCGCTGACTGTCGGGCTGAAGGGCGCGCGGCTCACCGAAATGGCGGAACTGCGCGATGCAGGCTGTGTGGCGTTTTCACAGGCCGAAGCGCCGCTCACCGACAATCAGGTGCTGCGTCAGGCCCTCGACTACGCTGCGACCTTCGGCTTTGCCGTCTGGCTGCGCGCGCAGGATCCGGCACTGTCGAGCCACGGCGTCGCCCACGAAGGTGAAGTAGCCACCCGGCTGGGGCTGCCCGGCATACCGGTGGCCGCTGAGACCGTGGCATTGTCGACCATCCTGATCATTGCCCGCGCGACCGGCGCACGCATCCACATCGCGCGGCTGTCGTCCGCTGAAGGCGTGGCGATGGTGCGCGAGGCCAAGGCGCAGGGACTGGCGATCACCTGTGATATCGGCATTCATCATGCGCATTTGTCGGAAATGGACATCGGCTATTTCGATCCCAACTGCCACCTGATGCCGCCGTTGCGCAGTCAACGTGACCGCGATGCGCTGCGCGCGGGGCTCGCCGACGGCACCATCGACGCGTTGTGTTCGGATCACACGCCGGTGGATGAAGACGTCAAGCAATTGCCTTTTGCCGAATCCGAAGCGGGCGCAACCGGCGTCGAATTACTGCTGCCGCTGACGCTGAAGTGGGCTGCCGAATCCGGCGTCGCTCTCGGTGCCGCGCTGGAGCGCATCACTGTGCGGCCCGCAGCGCTGCTGGGCATCGATGCCGGACATCTGACGCCGGGCGCCGCCGCCGACATCTGTATTTTTGATCCGGCCTGCGATTGGCGCATCGAATCCGCCGCACTGAAAAGCCAGGGCAAGAACACGCCGTTCTCCGGGTTTGAATTGCGCGGTCGCGTGACCCATACGCTGGTCGATGGCGCCGTGGTGTACGAGAATAAATAAATCAATAAAAACAACGTGTTAACAGTACTTACTGCCGGGGCGACGCGCCGGTTCTGTTAAACTTGCTGCGCTCCCGGCAGTCATACCGCCTGCCGCACTCATACAGAAATCCATCATGAATCCTTTACTCGATTTTTCGGGCCTGCCCCGCTTTGCCGATTTCACGCCGGAACACGTTGCGCCTGCGGTTGATCAACTGCTCACGGAAAATCGCGCGCTGATTGCACGGCTCGCGGGCGACCCTGCCGCAGCGACCTGGAATAACTTCGTCGGCCCGCTGGCAGACGCCAACGAGCGCCTGCACCGCGCCTGGGGTCAGGTTGGTCATTTGAATGCCGTCATGAACAGCCCCGCATTGCGCGAGGCCTACAACGCCAATCTGCCGCACATCACCCAGTACTACACCGAGCTGGGTCAGCACGCAGGGTTGCATCGCAAATTCAAAACGCTGCGCGCCGGCGGTGGATTTGCCGCGCTGAGTCCCGCGCAGCAAAAAATCGTCGATAACGAACTGCGTGATTTCCGGCTCGGCGGCGCCGACCTGGGGCCGGCTGAAAAAAAACGCTACACCGAAATCAGCGACCGCCTGTCGATGCTCGGCTCGCGCTTCAGCGACAATCTGCTCGACGCCACCAACGCCTGGTCGCATACCGTCACTGATCCGGCAGAGCTTGCCGGACTGCCCGATGACGCGCGCACTGCGGCGCGTGAAACCGCGGAAACGGACCAGCAGCCCGGCTGGAAATTCACGCTGCACGCACCGTCATACATGCCGGTGCTGCAGTACGCGGACAACCGCGCACTGCGCGAGCGCCTGTATCACGCCTATGTCACGCGCGCCTCCGAATTCGGCGATGTCAAACTCGACAACACGCCGCTGATCGCTGAAATCGTCGCGCTGCGCCGGGAAATCGCGCAACTGCTGGGCTTCCGCAACTACGCGGAGTATTCGCTGGAACCGAAAATGGCCGAGACTCCGGCGCAGGTGCTGGAATTCCTGCGTGAACTTGCCGTGCGCGCCAAACCCCATGCACAGCAGGATCTCGCCGAGCTCGAAGCGTTCGCCCGCAAGGAACTCGGCATGGCGAAACTCGAAGCCTGGGATATGGCCTATGCCGCCGAGAAGCTGCGCGTCGCCCGTTACGCATTCTCCGAAAACGAGGTCAAACAGTATTTCCCTGAAACGACGGTGCTGCCGGGCATGTTCAAGCTGGTCGAAACGCTGTACGGGCTGACCATAACCGCTGCCGAGGCGCCGCAGTGGCATCCCGACGTGCGCTTCTATTCCATCCGCGACCGCAACGGCGCGCCGGTCGGACAGTTCTACCTCGACCTCTACGCGCGCACCACCAAACGCGGCGGCGCGTGGATGGACGATGCCATTACCCGGCGTGCGACGCCGCAGGGCACGCAGGCGCCGGTGGCTTATCTCAACTGCAACTTTTCACCGCCGATCGGCAATGCGGCTGTGAGCAGTGAGCAGGGATCCGCGCAGCGGGATGCGAGCAACCGCGAATCAGCCGCGGCGGCGGTCGCGACTGCCGGAATATCGCGCGAAACTTCTGACCGACGCCCCGCTCAGTTCACGCACGATGAAGTGATCACCCTGTTCCATGAATTCGGCCATGGCCTGCACCACCTGCTGACTCGCGTCGATGACCTCGGCGTTTCAGGCATCAACGGCGTGGAATGGGATGCGGTCGAGCTGCCCAGCCAATTCATGGAAAATTTCTGCTGGGAATGGGACGTTGTGCGGCCGATGACCCGCCATGCGGACAACGGCCAGTCGCTGCCCAAAGCGCTGTTTGACAAGATGATGGCGGCGAAGAATTTCCAGAGCGGCATGCAGACCGTGCGCCAGATCGAATTTTCGCTGTTCGACCTCCGTTTGCATTACGACTTCGATCCGGCGGGCACGCAAACCGCATTGCAGTTGCTCGATGCGGTGCGCAGTGAGGTTGCCGTGACGTTCCCGCCGCCGTACAACCGTTTCCCCAATAATTTTTCGCACATATTCGCGGGTGGGTATGCCGCGGGTTATTACAGCTACAAATGGGCCGAGGTATTGTCGGCAGACGCCTACAGCCTGTTCGAGGAAAACGGCGTGCTCGACCCGGCGACCGGCATGCGTTTCTGGGACGAAGTACTGGCGGTGGGCGGCAGCCGGCCGGCGCTGGAGTCCTTTGTCGCCTTTCGCGGACGGGAACCGAAGATCGACGCGCTGCTGCGTCATAACGGCATGGCCGAAGGCGCCCCCGCTCTGGCATGACCCCGGCCGCGGTATCATGCGCACTGGAGAAACAGCTTGCTGCAGTTGATGATTACCAGAGTGAGGTGCTGACCATGACCAGAATCTTTTTCCTGATCGCCGTCGTGCTGGCGGCGCAAGCGGCATCTGCCGCGCAACTGTATCGCTGGGTGGACGACAAGGGGCGCGTCGAATGGCGCGACACGCCGCCCCCCGCGAACGCCAGGAAAGTCGAACGCCGCACTATCGAAAGCAGCGTCATTGAAACCTCCACGCTGCCCTACAGCGTGCAGCAGGCGGTGCGCAATTTCCCGGTAACGCTCTACATCAGCAACTGCGGCGAAGGCTGCGACAAGGCGCGGGCGCATCTGACGCGGCGCGGCGTACCCTTCTCCCAGAAAAATCCGCAGGATGATGTTGAGGGTTACAAAAAACTCACCAACGGCGGCATGGAAGTGCCGTTGCTGTACATCGGCAAGGAGCAACTGAAAGGCTATCTGGAAACCGGCTGGGACAGCGCCCTCGACAACGCCGGGTACCCCCGGCAACCCGTCCCCGGTTATGTTGCGCCGAAACCGCCGGCTGCGAAACCCGCCCCGGCACCAGTGCCGCAGAGCGAGGCGCCACCAGCTGAGCCGGCACCTGCGCCGGCGCAGTAGCGTCGATGTACCGGCGCCATTCAGCGCCGGCCGGTGTACCCCTTGAAGTTGTTGCCGACCAGCGGTTTGGCGCCGACCTGCGGCACGTGGCATGAATTGCACTGCCAGCGCAACATGTCCAGCGCGGGATCCGGGTTTGCCGCCGTCGGCACGGCCGTGAGGTGGCTGTTGCTGACCCGCGGCATTTTCTTGCCCTTGAACTCATCGCTGATGTGACATTCCAGGCAGGGATTGTCTGCGACCGTGATCTCCTCGTAGTTCGCAATCGAGTGCGGGATCAGCGGTGGCTGGCCCTGGAACGTTCTCCTGATGAGGGCTTGGCCGCCCGGGCGCTTGCCGAGATACTGCAAATCCTGCGGCGCGCGATCGGCGTCCGGCACAGCAGCCCCCCGCATGGTCGTCACCTGCTGGGCGGCAGACCATCCCGACGCGACCAGCATCAGCACAGCCAAAACGATCTTTGTCACGGTCATCTTCATGATGCGATCCTCACTGAATTAATTACGCTCTGACCACCTTGCAGGCGCACTTTTTGAAGTCGGTCTCTTTCGAGATCGGGCAAGTGGCATCCAGCGTCAGCTTGTTGACCAGACGGTGCTCGTCAAAGAACGGCATGAACACCTGGCCGGCAGGCAGTTTGTTGCGACCGTGGGTCTCGACCCTGGTGGTCACTTCGCCGCGGCGCGTCATCACCTTGACCGAATCACCACGCTGCAGGCCGCGTTTCTTGGCATCCTCCGGATTCATGTAGAGCCAGGCGTCCGGCATGGCGCGATACAGCTCGGGCACCCGGCGGGTCATCGAACCCGTATGCCAATGTTCCAGCACGCGGCCGGTGGACAGCCACAGGTCAAACTCGCCGTCCGGCTGCTCCGCTGCCGGCTGGTAAGGCAATGCGAAGATCCATGCCTTGCCATCAGGCTTGCCGTAAAACCTCACACCCTCGCCTTTCTTCACATAGGGGTCGTAGCCTTCGCGGAAGCGCCACAGCGTCTCCTTGTTGTCGACCACCGGCCAGCGCAGGCCGCGCGTCCGGTGGTAGGTATCGAACGAGGCCAGATCGTGCTCGTGGCCGCGGCCAAACTGGGCGTATTCCTCGAACAATCCTTTCTGGATGTAGAACCCGAAGTCCTTCGCCTCATCGTTCTCGAAACCCTTCTGGATTCCAGAAGACGGGTACTTGTTGACCTCGCCGTTGGCATACAGCACGTCATACAGCGTCTTGCCCTTGTACTGCGGCGCCTTGTCCAGCAGTTCGGCCGGCCACACCTCCTCCATCTTGAAGCGCTTGGAGAATTCAACGTACTGCCAGAGATCGGATTTCGACTCGCCTGGCGCCTTGACCTGCTGCCGCCAGAACTGGGTGCGGCGCTCGGCATTGCCATAAGCGCCTTCCTTCTCCACCCACATCGCCGACGGCAGGATCAGGTCGGCGGCCAGCGCACTGACCGTGGGATAGACATCCGATACCACCACGAAGTTGGCCGGATTGCGGAATCCGGGCCAGATCTCGCCGTTGATGTTCGGCCCGGCCTGCATGTTGTTGGTGGTCGTCGTCCAGTAGAAGTTAAGCCTGCCGTCCTTGAGCGCGCGGCTCTGCGCCACGGCGTGCAGACCAACCCAGTCAGGAATGGTGCCGGCAGGCAGCTTCCACAAGCCTTCGGTAATCTCGCGGTGCTTGGGATTGACCACTACCATGTCGGCCGGCAAACGATGCGCAAACGTGCCGACTTCGCGCGCGGTGCCGCAAGCCGAAGGCTGGCCGGTCAGCGAGAACGGTCCGTTGCCCGGCTCGGAAATCTTGCCGACCAGCAGATGCACGTTGTAAATCATGTTGTTCGCCCAAGTGCCGCGGGTGTGCTGGTTGAAACCCATGGTCCAGTACGACACCACCTTGGTCTTGGGATCGGCATAGACTTTGGCGAGCGCTTCGAGCTTGTCCTTGGCCACGCCCGAAATCTCGTGCGCCTTGTCCAGGGTGTACTCGGACACGAAACGCTTGAAGTCGTCAAAACTGATCGGCGTCGACGCGTCGGGATTGCCCTTGGGTTTGCCGTCCGCGCCGGGGTACCCGTTGTTGTTGGCGACCTGCTCCAGCGGATGATTCGGCCGCAGGCCATAACCGATGTCGGTCACGCCCATGCGAAAATTCACGTTGCGCTTGACGAATTCCTCATTGACCGCGCCGCTCTGGATGATGTGGTTGCATATGTAATTGAGGATTACCAGATCGGACTGCGGCTTGAAAATCAGTTCGCTGTCGGCCAGTTCGCACGAGCGGTGCGTGAACGTTGACAGCACATGCATCCTGACATGCTTCGCCGTCAGCCGGCGGTTGGTGATGCGCGACCAGAGGACCGGGTGCATCTCCGCCATGTTCGAGCCCCACAGCACGAACGCATCAGCGTGTTCCATGTCGTCGTAGCAACCCATCGGCTCGTCAATGCCGAAAGTGCGCATGAATCCCGCCACTGCCGAAGCCATGCAGTGCCGCGCGTTGGGGTCCAGGTTGTTGGAACGGAAACCTGCCTTGAACAGCTTGGCAGCCGCATAACCTTCCCAGATCGTCCACTGGCCGGAGCCAAACATGCCGATGGCGCGCGGCCCGCCGGCCTTCAGCGCAGTCTTGCACTTGTCCTCCATGATGTCGAAGGCCTGCTTCCAGGAGATCGGCTGGAACTCACCATTTTTATCAAACTTGCCGTCCTTCATGCGCAGCAGGGGGCGGGTCAGGCGATCTTTGCCATACATGATCTTCGACAGGAAATAGCCCTTGATGCAGTTGAGCCCCTTGTTGACCGGGGCATCGGGATCGCCCTGCGTCGCCACCACACGCCCGTCCCTGACGCCAACGAGGACACCGCAGCCAGTGCCGCAGTAACGGCAGACGCTCTTGTCCCAGCGCACACCGTCCGTCGCCACCGACTGGGCCAGCGCCTGTGCGGGCACCGTGATGCCCGCCGCGGAGGCGGCCGCAGTCACCGCGCTTGCCTTGATGAAATCACGCCGTGTCAATTGCATGTTGGATCTCCTTGTCAGGGTCGGATTCGGTCTGCTGGAAAATCATGGCAACCGACAGCACACCGTCGAGCCGCTCGATGGTTTCGTAAGTGGTTTGGGTCACCTGATGATCGTCACATTCAAGAGTGACCACCATCCTGCCGTCGTCAGCGACAGCATGAACCTCGATGCCACGAACGGCAGCGAGGTCTTCGCGCAGCCCGGGAACTGCTTCCGGTCTGGCATTCAGAATCAAGCTGGAAATGTGCATGTATCTTTGGCGATTATCGGAACAGCGGTTCAGGTGTAGGGATGTCCACAGTCGCGTCCAATTGTGCGGATTGCACCGGGACAGGTCTTGATATGGATCAACGACCCGCCGTACCGGACACGGGAAATGGGCTCCCGTCCGGTCGGAATCGGCCAACGCGGAGACCGCTTATACTTCAATCGGCTAAGGTGGAGGCCGGGCAAGCGCCAGCGCCACAATGGCGCAAAGACAAGCCGTTGCGTGCAGGCGCGAACCTTGCCGGTAAATGGCGATCCCCATCAAGAAAATCAATGGATCGGAACACCCATGAAACTCGCGACCTGGAACGTCAACTCGCTCAAAGTTCGCCTGCCGCAGGTACTCGAATGGCTGGCGGTACACACGCCGGACGCGCTGTGCCTGCAGGAAA
>JANNHN010000409.1:0-2570 GCA_031404395.1 Betaproteobacteria bacterium | reverse complement strand
TCAGATCCCCAGCGCCTTCAACTGTTTTTCGGGATAACGCGTCCCGGCGACTGCGCCCGGCGGAAACGCGGCGCTGAGTTGCGCAAGTTCGGCAGCACTCAATTGCAGATCCGCCGCCGCGAGATTTTGTTCCAGATACTGCCGCCGTTTGGTGCCGGGAATCGGCACGATGTCGGAACCCTGCGCCAGCAGCCAGGCCAGCGCGACCTGCGCTGCAGTGGCTTGGTGAGCGCTTGCTATCGCCTCGAGAATATTCAATAAGCTGTTGTTTTTATTTATATTTTCAGGAAGAAAGCGCGGGTGGTCGCGGCGCCGGTCTTTGGCAATCAACGCATCGACGCTCTTGATGGTCGCCGTCAGGAAACCGCGGCCCAGCGGTGCGTAAGCCATGTAGCCGATACCGAGTTCGCGACAGGCCGGCAGGATTTCGGTTTCGACATCGCGACTCCACAACGAGTATTCCGTTTCCACGGCGATGATCGGATGCACTTGGTGCGCGCGACGGATGGTCTGCGCGCCAGCTTCGGACAGTGCGAGGTAACGCACCTTGCCCCGCTCGACGAGGCGCTGCATCGCGCCGACGGTGTCTTCGATCGGCACGGTCGCATCGACGCGATGCAGGCCGTAGATGTCAATGACATTGACGCCCAGATTCTTCAGGCTTTTATCGCAGGCCTGCGGTACGTAATCAGGGTGGCCGCCGGACAGCGCCGGCGCGTCGTTGCCGCCGCGCGCGGCGAGCCCCAGATTGCCGAATTTCGTCGCAATCAACACCTGATTGCGCCGCCCCTTGATCGCTTGCGCAATCAAAGCTTCGTTGACGCCGTTGCCGTAGGCATCGGAAGTCACCAGCAGATTGCAGCCGAGATCGAAAGCGCGGTGCATGGTGGCGATCGATTCCGCGTCATTCGGCTCGCCATAACTGATCGACATGCCCATACAACCCAGACCGAGTGCCGGCACGTCGGGACCATTTTTACCGAGTCTGCGTTTTTGCATTGCTTTTATCCCTTCGCGCTTACCGGCGCCGCATCAAAGAAGTCCTGCACAAGTCGGCGATTATCTGTAGCCCGGATGGAACGAAGTGTAATCCGGGGTGGCGCGTTCGTTTCCCCGGATTACGCCCCGAAGGAAGTCCCCTAGGGGGACGGCCTGACGGCTTGCATCCGGGCTACAAAACTGCATGCGCCCCCGCCCCGCCTGCGGGGGAGGGAATTCTTATTTTTACTTGGCGTAAGTGATCGTCAGATCACCAACCCCATCAACATGACCTTCGAGTTTGTCGCCGCGCTGCACCGGACCGACGCCGGCGGGCGTGCCCGACATGATGACATCGCCGGGACGCAGCGTGATCAGCCTGGACAGGTAGGAAATCGTTTCCGGGATGTTCCAGATCAGTTCCGACAAATCGCCCTTCTGCTTGATCTGGCCGTTGACCTTCAGCCAGATGGCGCCTTTCGCCGGATGCCCCACCATCGCCACGGTTTTCAGTGCAGTGCACGGCGCGGAATCATCAAACGCCTTACCCATCTCCCAGGGGCGGCCCATTTTCTTGGCTTCGCCCTGCAGATCGCGACGGGTCATGTCGAGCCCGACGCCATAACCGAACACATGATCCAGCGCTTTTTCCACCGGAATGTTCGAGCCCCCTTTGCCGATGGCGACAATCATTTCGATTTCATGGTGCAGATCCTTGGTCGCCTGCGGATAGGGAATCGTCGCCCCGTTCTGCACAATGGCGTCCGCGGGTTTCATGAAAAAAAACGGCGGCTCGCGATCCGGGTCGTGGCCCATTTCACGCGCGTGCTCGGCATAGTTGCGGCCGACACAGTAAATCCGGCCGACCGGAAACGGCTTGTTGCTTTCGATGACCGGGAGCGTGACGACGTCGGGGAAATCAATGGCATAACTCATCGTGTCAAATCCTTGCTATGGGAAAAATCAGGGGGGGAAATAGCTACGAACTTATAGACTTGAGAACCTTGCGCAATAACCCTTGCGGCTCAGGGTTCGACGCAGGCTCCTCTACGTTTTCCGCGGCACCTTCCCTGGCATGTACCACAATCCAGAATCCCTGCGGCATGCGCTGGAACACGACCAGATCAAAACGCTGCATGAACTTTGGCAACCACCAGGCAGGCGGCTGCTGAATCAGATGGGCATTGCGACCGTCCGCCAGTATCTTGACCGCCGGCCCCGTATGCACGGTAAACATGCCGTGGCCAATGGTCACGCGCTGCAGATCGTCGAGTACGTTGTCGAGCAGATCAGGCTCAATATGCTCCAGCACATCAATGCAGGCGACAAAGGCCCGGGGGCGCGGCGTTGTGGACCACTCCGGTCGCGCAGGATCGTAGTGGTAGATCAACGGCGGGTTCGGCATCAGTGTTCTGAGTGTTTCACCCAGGCGCCCCTTGCCGGCGCCGTAATCCAGCATTTCCGTGGCGCCCACCTGCTTCAGCACATCGGCAACCATGGGTGCGTACTGCACCGAAGCCACACCGTAGTTGGGGTTCTGGTGCAGTTCTTCCTGCATCCTGCGGTATTCTTCGGAAATCAGTGTGCTCATT
>JANNHN010000408.1:0-4519 GCA_031404395.1 Betaproteobacteria bacterium | reverse complement strand
CCGCCTTGCTCATGTAGCGGGACATGGTATTGCGCAACCGTTTTTCGCGGGTGATGTCCTCCATGATCAACATCGAGCCGATGCGTTCGTCGCGCATGTCCTGCAACGGCACTGCCATCATGTTCACGGAAACAGCCTGATGGCCATCGAGCATGAGATCGGAATCCACCGTGTTGTCGGTGCGCCCGGTGCGCAACACCTTCTCCAGGCTGTTGGTCACCCAACTGTTCGGCCCGCTGAATACATCGCCGAGCTTGCGGTTGAGCAGCTCGCTTTCCGTTCGCCGCAGGATACGCAGCGCCGACGGATTGACCTTGCTCACTGCGTTGGTGACGTCCAGCGTAAGCACGCCGTTGCTCATGCTGCGCAGGATGCCTTCGTTGTAATTGCGTGAATTGTTGACGTCTTCGAACAACTGGGCGTTTTCGATCGACACCGCCGCCTGCGAGCACAGCGCGGCAAGCCGGCGCTGGTCGGTCGCGGAGAACGGCCCCTCCTTCTTGTTGAGAATTTCCATGACACCGACCTTGTTGCCATTCCTGGTGGTGATCGGCATGCAAAGAATATTGCGTGTGCGGTAGCCGGTGCCCTTGTCCACCGCCGGATTGAAGCGGGAATCACTGTAGGCATCATCGATGTTGATGAGATCGCCACTGGTAAAACATTCCCCGGCAATGCCGGCAATGGCGGGAAAGCGGATCTGGCTCGTCACATCACCGCCGGCGACACGCGACCACAGTTCGTTGGTGGCGGGGTCGTAGAGAAACAGCGCGCCGCGATCCGCGCCCAGCAATTGAGTGGCGGCAGCGAGAATTTTCTCCAGCAGCGGATCGAGCAGAATTTCAGAAGTAATCAAACTCACCACGTCGAGCAGCACCGCCTCTTCGCGCTGCGAGCGTTCGACCCGCTCGAACATGCGTGCATTCTCAAGGGCGGCTGCAGCCTGCGAGGACAACGACTCCAGCAGGTGCTGATCCTCCACGTCAAATTCACCCTCGCGCTTGTTCAATGCCTGAGTGACGCCGATCACCACCTTTTTCTTGTTGCGGACCGGCACGCACAGCAGGTTCCGCGTGCGAAACCCGGTCTCGTTATCCACCCGGCGATTGAACCGCGGATCAGCGTAGGCATCCGGAATGATTTCGGCGCTGCCGGAGGTAAACACCGAACCGGCAATGCCCCGGTCGGCGGGAAATCGCACTTCTCCCATGACATTGCCCTGCATAACCCGGGAAAAGAGCTCTTTGGTTTCGGCATCGTACAGGAACAGCGAACTGCGTTCCGCGTTGAGGGTCTCGGTCACCACCTCGAGCAGCCGTGGAAACAGCACATCCAGCGACAGCGAGTCCGACACCCGGTTCGCCACATCCACCAGCGCGGTGGTGCGCCGGACGGTTTCCGTAATGCGCATCAGCAATTGCGTCTTCTCGACGTCGGACAGCCCGCTGAGCAGGCGTTCGATATCCACCTGATGCAACCGGCGTTCCAGGATGCCGCGGATGATGTCGAAACTGATTTCCATCTGGTTTTCCCGATCAAAGATCGGAGAGTCGCAACTTGCCCAGGCCGGAACCGTTCTTCTCGAACACCAGAATTTCTTCAGCACTCAACGGCTGGCTCACGTGCGGTCCCTGTACGCGCTCGCAACTGAGTCCAAGCAGTGCTACGGCAGTCGCACCGTCACCCACGCCCTCCGCGGTGACATGCAGGCCGAGATCCCGCGCAAGTCGCACTATTGAACGCACAATTTTTGCATGCAGCGCCGACTGCTGCATATCGCCGACCAGCATTGCACTGAGCTTGAGTTCGTCAAACGGCAACTGCGCCAGATTGCTCAACGACGAAGATCCCGTACCGAATCCGTCTATGCCCAGGCGCACCCCGAGCGCCTTCAGCCGGCTGAGCGCGTCCTTGACCGGCGCCAGCTCGCCGGTGAGCGCCGACTCGTGGATGCCGATGACCACCCGGCCCGGCGGCACGCCCCAGGTACGTAGCGCACGGCTGACGAATTCCGGAAAATCCGCCTGCAACAAACCGCTTGCGGTGACATTCAGCCCCAATTTGCATTGCAGCCCGGCGCGGGTGAATTCAGCGCTCTGGCGCATGGCGTTATTGAAAATCCACCAAGTGATTTCCCGCACGAGACCTGCAGTTTCCGCAGTCTCCAGCGCCTTTGTTTCCGGCACCTCGCCAAGCTCGCTATCGATCCAGCGCAGGACGCAGTCCAGCCCGCCGATGCGCCCGGTCTGGGCGTCCAGTTGCGGCTCAAAAACCAGTTGCAGCAACCCTTGCTCAAGCGCGTAGCGCAACCGCCCCTCGTAGCGCATCTGCGTCTCTTCGCTCGCGCCGTGCGCCGGGTTGTACACCGCGGTCCGTTCCGTGGTGCCGCGCGCAGCGCGCGCAGCGAGTTTTGCGTTGCGCACCAGCGCCTGCGGATCGCTGCCATGGTCAGGATAAACGACGATACCGACCACCGCGTCGGTATCAAACGCACGATCGCCGAGCGGAATTGGCGCATCGAGCGCACCGAGAATCTTGTTCGCCGCCAGTATCGCCACACCTTCACCGGCGATGCGCGGCAACAGACAGACAAACTGGTCACGACTGACGCGACCGAGCTGATCCTGTTTGCGCAACACCCCCTCGCGCATGCGCCGGGAAACACGCAGCATGAACGCTTCACCCTTCTGCAGACCGAGTTGCCGATCAACCTGATCGACCTTGCCGATTTCCAGCACCAGCAGACCCAGGGATTTTCCATCCTGCCGGTGAGTTTCGATGGCGTTGCGGAACAACTCCATGAATGCCGCGTATTCCGGCGTCGGCAACGTGCGCACCACGCCGCCTTCGCCCTGACCGCGCGACGCCAGCGACGCCAGCAATGCGAGTTGCAGAAAATTGAAACGCTGCAGCGCCAGCAGGCTCTCCACGCAGCGCTCGGGATCGCCCGCATACAAGCGCAACGCACCCCGGGTCATCGCGGTCTGGAATCGCTGGCAATCGCGCCGCATGCGCTCCAGCGGCTCGCCTTCGGCGTCCAGCGCCCATTCGCCGAGTGCGGCATGCAATGCTGCAACATCGGCGCCGCCCGAAGCTTCGGTGCTGGTGAATGCCGGCGCCAGCGTTCCCGGCGCGGGAACGAACAGATCGGGCGCCTGTTCACGCACCTCGCGGAATACCGTCGCCACGCGCGCCAGCGTATCGGGGCCGGCACTGAACTCCTCCGCGAG
The DNA here is from genome assembly GCA_031404395.1 of Betaproteobacteria bacterium. Lineage (GTDB taxonomy): Bacteria > Pseudomonadota > Gammaproteobacteria > Burkholderiales > SG8-41. The sequence continues at coordinate 1,289 of JANNHN010000408.1, read as the reverse complement.
CCGCGTTACCAGCGCCCCCAGCGCAACGCCAGACTCCGCGCCGTCATTACCCGGCACAGGATCAGAGGAAGAATTCGGCGGGATCAATTGGAACGCTCCCCTGTTCCAGGGTGCGTTTGATGTGATAAGGCACACCCGGCGATGCCTTGGGTTCGTTCGCCAGATCGAGTATGACCTGCGGCCGCAACACCGCGCCCCTGGCGTCGAGCACCACCATCACGCGCGGCATCAGGCGCCGCACCATGTTTTGCGCGATGACGATGCCGATCTCGCCGGAATTCAGCTCAACCAGCGCCCCGACCGGGAAAATCCCTATGCACTGCACAAATTGCTCGACCAGCGGACCGTCGAACAGCACGTTACGCGCGTTGTAGAGCTGATTAAGTGCATTCGACGGTGAAAGTACCTCGGCGGAAGGTCGAACGTGCGTCATGGCATCGAAACAGTCCACCAGGCCGGCGATTGATCCGAATAACCCGATCTCGTCGCTTTTCAGCCCCTTCGGATAGCCGCTGCCGTCATACCGTTCGTGATGCAGGGCCGCAAGGCCCGGCAACTCCGCCGGCAATCCTGGCGCTTCCCTCAGGATCTGCATCGAGTGCGCGACATGGCTCCGGCACACCATCGTCTCCACCTTCGACAGCGGCCCCTTCTTGGCGACCACCTCCTCGGGCACCGCGGTCATGCCTACATCCTGCAGCAGCCCGACGATGCCCAGCAGGTCCAGCTGTTCGCGCGGCAATTGCAGAAACCGGCCGAAAGTGATCATGTAAATCGATACGCTGAAGGCGCGATCCAGCGTATGGGTGCCTTTCGCTTTCAATTTCGCCAGCAACATCATGGCGTCGGGATTGCGCACCACGCTGTCGGTCATGCTGGTCACGGCCTCCTGCACGCGCGGCGCGTCGAGCGCCTTGCCGGCTTTGACCGTACCCATGATGTCCTTCAGCACCACCTCGGTCTTGGTCTGGACGTTGCGCGCGACAGGCAACTCTTCATCGACGGTCGCCCGTTCCTTGTAAACAACCTTGTGCTTGATGGTGGTCAGTACGCTGGGTTTCAGCGCGACCGGCGGCTTGGCAGCCGGCGTACTGACGTCACCGGTCTGCAACTGGCTGCGTTCGGGAAGATCCAGCCCCTTGTCGAGATCGATGGTGACCTTCTTGCAGTACTTTTTCAGGGCTTCCAGCTGTTTGTCATTGTCCAGCACAAACCCCTGGTACATGAACGGGGTCTCCGTCCATGGCCGGTCGAGTTCGGCAACAAATACGCCGAACTGCAATTCTTCT
>JANNHN010000407.1:0-2191 GCA_031404395.1 Betaproteobacteria bacterium | reverse complement strand
CGAATGCTTCGCCCAGGCCCACCATGATGCCCGTCTTGGTCGGAATCGCCGGCCTGTAGCGGCGGGACCGATCGAGCAGGTCCAGCGATCGTGGGTACCGGCCGCCGGACCGCGCCATTCGGTACAGACGCGGAACGGTCTCGATGTTGTGATTGAGGACATCGGGTCCGGCGTCCAGGACCTCGATGAGCGACGCGTCGACGCCCCGGAAATCCGGGATCAGGACTTCGATGCGGCAACCAGGCGTGCGGGCGCGTGTCTGCCGAATCGTTTCCGCAAACATGGCCGCGCCTCCGTCGGCCAGGTCGTCCCGATCGACCGAGGTGATGACGACGTGGCGAAGGGCCATGGTCTCGACCGCGTGAGCGACGCGCCCCGGCTCCGCCAGGTCGTGCTCATTCGGCCGGCCGTGCGCGACCGCGCAGTAGGCGCAGGCACGCGTACAGACGTCGCCGAGGATCATGAAGGTCGCCGTGCCATGGTGCCAGCACTCGCCGATATTGGGGCAGCGCGCTTCCTCGCACACGGTGTGGACCGACCGGCGTGGCATAGAAACTCGATGCGTTGTTGACCAGCCCGTCGATCTTGCCGAACGCCGTCACTGCATCCTTGACCAGTTGCGGCAGCGCACCCGGCGCCAGCAGGTCCGCGCGCGTCAATGCCACCGACCCCGCGCGCAAGGCGTTCAGTTCCTGCTGCAGCGCGTGGGCTTCCTGCGTCGCATTGCGGTAATGCACCAGCACATTCGCGCCGGCCGCGTGCAGTCGCCGGCAGATGGCTGCGCCGACGCGCCGCGCGCCACCGGTCACCAGCACAGCCTTGCCTGTCAGCGCTGTGCTCATCGCCCGGCAATCCGCCGCGACCCGGTTTCGCGATTCGTTTCAGGAGGTGCCACGTAATCCATTGTTTATTTTATCGTATTATTCCCCGATGACCCGCGCGCAGCAGAATCCCGGCCTGCCCATTCCGCCCGCCGCAGCGCTGGAGTTGAGCGCGCGGCTGCATGCCCTGATCTGCGGGGACATCGCCGCGACCGGCGGCTGGATCAGTTTTGCGCGCTACATGGAACTCGCGTTGTATGCGCCGGGGCTCGGCTATTACAGCGCGGGCAGCCGCAAGCTCGGCCCCGCCGGCGATTTTGTCACGGCGCCGGAACTCTCGCCACTGTTCGGTCGCGCGCTGGCGCGGCAACTGGCAGAGCTACTGCGCCAGGGATTGCCCGCCATACTCGAACTCGGGGCGGGCAGCGGCGCGCTGGCCGCAGTATTGCTCGCCGAACTGGCAGCGCAAGACAGTCTGCCGGAACGGTACCTCATCCTCGAATTGAGCGCTGATCTGCGTGACCGCCAGCGCCGGCATCTGCTGCAAGCCGTGCCGCACCTTGCGAACCGCGTGCAATGGCTGGACGCATTGCCGGAGCAATTCTCCGGCGTCATCCTCGGCAACGAAGTGCTGGACGCCATTCCGGCGCAGCGCATACGCATTGATGACGGCACCATCGCCGAAATCGGCGTGCGCGTAGTCGATCATGAACTGGTGTGGGCACAACAGCCGGCCGCGGACACGCTCGCTGCTGCAGCACGCGCGCTGGCTCTGCCCGATGATTACGAAACGGAATTGAACCTCGCTGCCGCCGCGCTGGTCAGTATTCTCGCGCGACGGCTGACGCGCGGCGCGTTGCTGTTCATCGACTACGGCTTTCCGGCGCACGAGTTCTACCATCCGCAGCGCAATCGCGGCACGCTGATGTGCCACTACCGCCATCACGCCCACGCCGATCCCTTCCTGTGGGTGGGCTTGCAGGACATCACCACGCACGTCGATTTCAGCGCGGTGGCGCGTGCCGGCGGCGGGCTCGATCTGCTCGGCTACACCGGTCAGGCGCAGTTTCTGATCAACTGCGGCATCACCGAACTGCTGGGCGCGGTGCCGGCGGAAGATGCCGTGCGTTACGCCCCGCTCGCGGCGCAGGCGCAGAAGCTGCTGTCGCCGGCGGAAATGGGCGAACTGTTCAAGGTCATCGCACTCGGCCGGGATGTCACCGTGCCGTTGCTGGGGTTCCGCCGTGGCGACCGCTCGCACACGCTGTAGCGAATGGGTTCAGCTATCATGAGCCCGCTCATGCGTCCCGCCCGATTGTTGATGCTTTCGATGCCTCCAAAATACATGACACCGTTCGGGCTGAGCCTGT
>JANNHN010000406.1:0-7005 GCA_031404395.1 Betaproteobacteria bacterium | reverse complement strand
GGAAATACCAAAAAAGAAATCATCAAGACAAATTTGCTGGTCGGGGTGGCAGGATTCGAACCTGCGACCTTGGCGTCCCAAACGCCCTGCGCTACCGGACTGCGCCACACCCCGAGTTGATCCAACCGGAAGAAGTCAGATCCGCAACCCAGAATCACCGAACACAAGAACCCACGACCTCCTGCGCCCAGGCGCAGGCGCGCTACCGGGCTGCGCTGCACCCTGAGTCGCAAGGGGCGCATTTTACCGGAAAATGTGGACTACGGCCTTTGGCGACAAGGGGTTGCGCCTAGAATGCGGGCTTCGCGATTGCGCTGATCGGGCTGTCATGAGCAAATCCAACTGGCGTACCCCTGCCGTCGTGCTGTTCTGCGGCGGCATGATCCTCACCCTCGCGCTCGGCACGCGCCACAACTTCGGCCTCTACCTGCAGCCGATGACCATGGATCTCGGCATCGGCCGCGAAACCTTCGCCTTCGCCATCGCCATCCAGAATCTGCTCTACGGCATCTCGCAGCCGATTACCGGCATGATTGCCGACCGTTTTGGCACGGCACGGGTGCTGATTGTCGGCGCGCTGTGTTACGCGCTGGGACTCTATTTGATGTCGGTATCAAGCACCGGCATGGAACTTACGCTGAGCGCCGGACTGTTGATCGGCGCATCACTGGGCTGCAGCGGCTTCTCCATCGTGTTCGGCGTCATCGGCCGCACCTTCCCCGCGGAAAAACGCAGCGTCGCGCTGGGCATCGCCGGCGCCGCGGGCTCATTCGGGCAATTCGCCATACTGCCGTACGGCCAGTGGCTGATTAACCAGTTCGGCTGGGCGCAGGCATTGACCATACTCGCGCTGACGATACTGCTCATCATCCCGCTGTCCAGCGCCATGGTCGAGGACAAGAGCGCGCAGGCGGCAGCGCTGCACAAGCAATCGGTCAGCGAAGCCCTGCGCGAAGCCTTCGCGCACCGCGGATTTCTGCTGCTGTGTACCGCCTATACGGTGTGCGGCTTCCAGTTGCTGTTCATCGCCATCCATTTCCCCGCCTACCTTGTCGATCAGCGGATGACGCCGGAGACCGGCATGATCGGCCTGGCGCTGATCGGCTTTTTCAACATGATCGGCAGTTATATGTGGGGCTGGCTCGGCGGCAAGCACACCAAGAAATACCTGCTGTCGCTGTTGTATTTGACCCGCTCGGTGGCGATTGCCATTTTCATCGCGCTGCCGGTGACGCCGCTCACGGTCTATGTGTTTTCCGCGACGATTGGTTTTCTGTGGCTGGGCACGGTGCCGCTGACCGGCGGGCTGATTGCGCAGGTATTCGGCGTGAAATACATGGCTACGCTGACGGGCATCGCCTTCTTTTTCCATCAGGTCGGCAGTTTTGCCGGCGTGTGGATCGGCGGCTACGTCTTTGACACCACCGGCTCTTACACCATCATGTGGTTGCTGACCATCGGCATGGGCATAGTCGCGGCATTGCTCCACCTGCCGATTGATGATCGCCAGATCGCCCGGCCCGTTCCCAAACCTGCCTGAAACTCAAGCGCTGTCTTTGGCGGCTTCGGCCATGAGCCAATTGCGGAACGCCGCCACCGCGGGGCGGGTCTTGGCGTGTTCTTCGCAGACCATGTAATACGCCGAGGCCAGCGGCACTTTCAGCTCGAAGGGCATGATCAGCCGGCCGGCCGCCAGATCTTCAGCGGCCAGTGCCGGCATCGACGCCACCACACCCACCGCATCCATGGCCGCCTCAAAAGCGAGTACCGCATGGCTGAATCGGGCGCCGTGTTTGGTATCGATCCCTTTCACCCCCGCGGCCTTCAGCCATGTCTCCCAGAACGACTCGCCGTCATACATTTCGCCGGTGTCGTCGTGCAGCAACATATGGTGCTTCAGATCTTCGGGGGAGCGCAGCGGATGCGCGCCGGTCATGACCTGCGGACTGCAGATCGGCGTCACCGTCAGCGCGAGCAGCTTGTGTACGTCGAGCCCCGGGTAATGACCGTGGCCATAGAGAATCGCCACGTCCGAATCATCGAGCCAGGTTTCGATGGTCGCCCGCTCGGCGACATCCGTTTTGCCGTCAACACTGACGCGGCGCATGCGCGCCGATATGCGGACATCGATTTCGTGATGGGCTGCGATGAAGCGATGCAGCCGCGGCATCAGCCAGCGCGCCGCGAACGAAGGCGCTGCGCTGACCGTCAGCATGCCGCCACTGGTATGCGTGCGCAGGCGCTCGACGGCCTGCGCGAGACAATCAAAACCTTCGCGCAGCTTGGGCAGGCAGGCGCGCGCGGAATCCGTCAATTCCAGCGCCCGGTTGTAGCGGTGAAAAAGCTGAATATCCAGATATTCCTCGAGCGCGCGGATCTGGTGACTGACCGCTGCCGGCGTCACATTCAACTCGACAGCGGCTTTTTTCACGCTCAAATGGCGCGCCGCGGCCTCAAAAGCCTTTAGTGCATTCAATGGGGGCAGACGTTGGGACATGATTGCTGTTCAGATTAGCATACCTCATCTGATCCGTGACAAACTATCATCTGTTGCAATGCAACATTAATGACATCAGCTAGTCTATACTTCAGTCTGAACTCATTGATTTAATGGCAATGAGGTTACAACGCCGGGACGGCGAACTACTAGAAAGGTCAGGATAAACAAAATGAACAAAGATATCGAGATTAAGTTTGGCTCAGTCATTTATGACAAGATCAGCACCGTGCGCATGAGTGAGCATGAGCGTCTGGTCGCCATAAACGCGATGCACGATGCCGATGCGATCGTTGAGGCCATCATCTGGTTTTCGAACAAGATTGAGCAGCTGGGCGCCTTCCTGTTCCTGAGACCCGGCGTCAAGCACTGATCCGCTCATAAGGCGGTCTTGCCTGCGCGGGATCCCTCCTCCACCCGCAGGGGCACCAGCGTCACCCGTACGGTGACGTTGACTGGACGCGGCGGTAATCCCGCCGCGTTCTTTTTGCAGTGCTGACTCCTGCACCGCCCAGTCCGGGCACCCACGTCGCACCAGGGCGACTGCGTAAACACCAATAAAACAATACGTTACGCGGTATGTCGCACAGGCTGTCTCCACTGACCGACGCACGACACTCAGACAATCATTGTAACTTGTTGTTTTAATATGATTTTATTAAGTGGCGTGATTGTTGCTGCTGTATTGCGCAGCAGTCTGTGTTCAACGCGCCCTGTGCGGTGCACCCATCAAGGAGAGACCCATGTTGAATCGAGATACATTGTTCGGAAAACGCGAAGTCCCGACCCGCAACGTCAATGTCACACCAGCGCTGGGCGCGCTCGGCCATGACACCGGCACTACGCGCGTCGATACACCACCGCCCATGCCGGAGCGACCCAAGACTGCGGCCGCACCGTCCGCGAGCCGGCTGATCGTCGGGCCGGCAATCAAGCTCAAAGGCGTGGAAATCACCGATTGCGACACGCTGGTCGTCGAAGGCACAGTCGAAGCGTCGATGGACAGCAGGGTTGTACAGATTGCCGAACACGGCGTATTCACCGGCACCGTCAGCATCGATATCGCCGAGATCCACGGCCGCTTTGACGGCGAACTGACCGCGCGCGATCAACTGGTCATTTTTGCCACCGGACGTGTGTCGGGAAAAATCCGCTACGGCAAGATCAAAATCGAGGAAGGCGCTGAAATCAGCGGCGACGTGGCGCGCCTGGAAACGCGGCCGCTGCGCAGCGCCATTCCGGTGCTAAAGGCAGCCGGGGTTGCGGATTAGGGAAACGCTGAATAAGTGGATTCCGCTCATGGTTCGATGCTTCGACAACGCTCAGCATCACCACGAACGGAATCAACAACTTACCGTTCGTCCTGAGCTTGTCGAAGGACTTGTTCAGCGCTTCCTTAGTTTATTGCGGTGGTAACGCGCCGGTTATTGCGCGTTTGATCATTCAGACCTGATTCACCGTCGTGAATCAGGGACTGATCAATAGCGCCGCAAGAATCTGATCGTTGAGATCACGCGGTATCGGTGCCACTCGCGCCTGCAGCAACTGCACCAGTCGGCCACGATCTTCCTCGGACAATCGTGCGTATTCGGCGCGTGCGTCAGCAACAATCGCATGCTTTTCTGCGATCGTCAGCGCCGACAGGCGTTCCAGCGTGCCACGCACGACGGACGCCTGCACAGCCAGTTCTTCGATGATCAGCGGACGCGACAGGGCATTCTTCGGATCAGTCAGTATGCGCGTCAGGCTGCTGTAAACCTCCGCACGCTGCGCCGGCGTCAGATGCACAAAGCCCTCATCAATCAGGCCGCGCAACTGTTCTTCAGTGATGCCATAGACATTCGTCAGCGGCGCCGGTGGTGGCACCGACGCACCGGTCACAGCATTCTCGATTCCCGCGGATATCGCCTGATCACGCAGCAGTTTCAGCAAGAACATGGATAACGGCTCGGCCGCCTGCACCTGCAACGGCGCCACCGCCTGGGACAGCAGCAGTGTGATGAAGACACCGCGCCTGACGCGCTGAACATTGAACATGAAGGGAATACCCGGAGAGGGCGGGATTACTGCAGGGGTACCCATGAAACCGCCGGACGGCACACGCTGTCAAGGCAGCAATGGCTGCCAGGCAAACAGGCAGGCAGCAGATTGACTACCAGAAGAAGAAAAAATGATCTAACTACTTGTTTTTATTGTTTTTATTACTTTTATCTTTGGCTTTCTCCGCAGTTTCGACCCGCCATTCATGACTGCATTTCCTGCAGGCAACCTGCATCCACTGCGGATTGCCGTCCGCTGCAGCGGCGTCTGCATCGACATCACCCACATTGATGATGCGGATCACGCCATAGCTGCGGCACTGTGCACAGACACAATGCTCGGCGATAAACTCCGCGCGCATCAGCACACTGAAGTAACGCTGCATCGCAAACGCGGTGAGCAGCCCCGCACCGATGACCACCGCCAGCGCGGCCTTGGACAAGGGCCCCGGGCCGCGCAGGTTGATATCTTCGAGCAGCGCCATGATCAGCACCGCGCTCATGAATCCGGTAATTAAATACACGTGGCTCTCGATCAACTGGCGCTCATACCAGGTACGAAAGCCATGCTTGCGGATGCCTTCAGCCGGAGTCATGCGCATCCTGTCGCCGCGGCTGCAATATCCCGTCAGCGTTTGCGAAAATCCGCCACCGACTGCGCAAGTTGCCCGTCCGCAGTCCGCAGCGCGCGCGTCACGGCCTTCGTCGCACCGAAAGTCGGCACAAAGGCCGAATGCTTGCCGGCGCCGCCGATGACCGCGATCAGCAGATCTTCGGCTTTCTGCACGGCATACACTGGCGCATCAGGCCCGGCGTTGGCGTAACGCTCTTTGTAGGTGACCTTCAGCCGGCGCTTGATGTTCTCGCTGGAAAATTTGCTCATCGGCAGCGTCGCGTGTTGCTGCAAAAAGTGTTTGGCTTCGGCTTTGGTGAACCCGCCGGCAACGGTGCGGGCGTGTTCGGGCGCCATGATCACCAGCGGCTGCGCAGCATAAAAAATATCGTTAGTGCCGGTGGTCGCCATCGAGCCGGCAATAGTCATCAGGATGCCTTCTGCAGTCAGGCTTTCATGATCGTTGATGTTATGCAGGCATTCCGCGCCGATCACCGTCACTGCACTCGCCTCTCGCGGCAGGCCGCGTTCGACATGCAACGGCTCCCACGGACTTTCCGCTTCGTTCTCCGCCACCAGATAAGTGTATTTGGCCGGCGAACCGAAGGTGGACATGTCGCCCAGCGCCGGAATCGCGCCGCCGATATTGACCAGCGCCAGGCGGATCGCCCGGCCGATAGTGGCATTGGCCTGGTGGCCGGGACCAAACGCATTGTGCCCGGCGTTGATGTCCAGTTCACGTGCGACCGGGCCGTTGACGATGACCAGCGGCGCGCACAGGTGCGTGGTGGCCTGCACGCCATAAAGATTCAGCGGTTCCTCGCACATCGCCTCGATGGCGAGCATCAACAGCGGGAAATACTCAGGACGGCAGCCCGCCATGACCGCATTGGCGGCCAGCCGCAGCGGCGTTGCCTCGCCCCAGCGCGGCGCAATTTTCGCAATCGGCACATCCCACGGGCGATCACAGTACATCAGCATCGCCGCAACGCGCTCCTCGGTGGGCGGCACCATCGGCAGGCCGTCGCTCCAGCCCTTTTCGCGCAGCAGCGCGTTGACGGCATCGAAATCACCGTCGGCCTCGAAGCTTGCGCCGGGCACGGCCAACAGTTGCGCAAGGGTACTCATTGCGCCTCCCCTTTTATTAAGCTTTTCATAATTGGCGACAAACCCATTCCGTTCGCCCTGAGCTTGTCGAAGGACAGCCGGGCTTCGACAGGCTCAGCCCGAACGGTGCGTTGTATTTTGGAATGATCAACAATTGAGCAAGGTTGCTCATTGCGCACCCTCCTTCAGCAGTTTCACAAACTCCGCCACGGCAACATCCGCGCGCGCCTTGACCTGATCCAGCGCCTGCCCGCCCAGCGGATGCTGGATGACCAGCAGCGGCAAATCCGGCACGCCGAACACCCGCGCCTGCGCCTGCCCCAGTTTGAGGAACGGACCTGAACAGATGACGGCGGTGGTCAAACCACGTTTCCGCAGATCAGCCATGTCGTGGACACTCCACGACGTGCATGACCCTCAATCCGCCATCGCGGTGACGACGTAATCGGACCCGGCGGCAAGTTGATCAAGGATTTCTTTCGGCGCCGGCAGACTGACGCTGTCCTTGCGCAGCGCCAGCACCGAGGCCACCGGCACCAGCGCCTTGACGCCATCGACGATGAAGCGCAGCAGATGATCGGCATTGCCTTTGCTGTTGTCGAGTACGCCCAGGCGTATGCCGCCTTTTGCCACTGCGCGAATATTTGTTGCGGCAACCGCCTGTGGCGACGGCGCTTCGGGGTTAACCAGACGGATTTTCTGAACCATGATGACTCCTGCTTGCTGGATTGATTGATAGCGTCGGGGGA
>JANNHN010000405.1:0-5626 GCA_031404395.1 Betaproteobacteria bacterium | reverse complement strand
CCTCGGCGGACAGATGGCGGATGTCGCTTTTCTCGAACAGTTCGAGGATGCGCAGCCGCGGCAGCGTGGCTTTGAGGCCGATGGTCTTCAGGTCATCCGGAGAACTCATCGTATTTCCTGTCGGAATTCCCGCCGGGCGGGACGCCCCCCAAGGGGACTTCCTTCGGGGCGCTCATGGGGGAGAATCTCGGCTATGATACCAACAAAATTTATGGTGCATACCGACGCGTTTTTGTGAATCCTTTATGAAAAATATTCTGATCATTACGCTGCTGCTCGCGGGTTGCAACAACATACCGTTGTTGCCGACGCTGCAGCCGTACAAGATCGACATCCAGCAGGGCCACTACGTCACCCAGGACATGATTGCCAAACTGAAGCCGGGCATGTCGCGCAGTCAGGTGCGTTTTGCACTGGGCACGCCGCTGCTGGTCGATCCCTTTCGTACCGATCGCTGGGATTATGTCTATACCTATCAGAAGCAGGGCAAATTGACCGAGCAGCGCACGGTTACTGTCGTGTTTCGCGGCGAGCAGCTTGACCGCATCGAGGGTGACGTGGTGGCCGCAAAACCGGTTGCCGCAGCGCCGGATGTCAAGGCGCCCGCTGTTAATGCTCCGGCTGTCAAGGTGTCCCCCGCCGTTGAGGCTCCGGCTGGCAAGGCGGCGCCCGCAGCGGAGAAAAAATGAGCGAAGCTCAAAAAATGAGCGCCGCGCCGCAACGCACACGCATCGCCATTGCCGGCAGCAGCGGCCGCATGGGGCGCATGTTGCTCGAGGCTGTTACTCAGGACGCGCGGGCTACACTCGCCGCGGCACTGGAAATCGCCGGCAGCCCGGATGTGGGCCGTGATGCCGGTGAACTGATCGGCGCGCCGCGCGGTGTGCGCATCAGTGACAACCCGGAGCAGGCGCTGGCCGGTTGCGATGTGCTGATCGATTTCACGCGACCCGAAGGCACGCTGCGGCATCTCGCGGCCTGCCGCAAGCTGAAGGTGCGCATGGTCATCGGCACTACCGGCTTTGACGATGCCGGCAAAAAAGCAGTTGCCGACGCCGCACGCGATATCGGCATCGTGTTTGCGCCGAACATGAGTGTTGGTGTCAACGTCACGCTGAAACTGCTGGAGATGGCGGCCAAGGCGCTGGGACCGGATCACGATATCGAAATCATCGAAGCGCATCATCGCCACAAGGTCGATGCGCCGTCGGGCACCGCGCTGAAAATGGGCGAAGTCATTGCCGGCGCGCTGGGCCGCAACCTGCAGGATTGCGCGGTGTACGGGCGCGAGGGTGTCACCGGCGAGCGCAAGCGCGAGACGATAGGTTTTGCGACTATCCGTGGGGGCGATATCGTCGGCGATCACACCGCCCTGTTTGCCGGTACCGGCGAGCGCGTGGAAATCACCCACCGTTCGAGCAGCCGCGCCACTTATGCGCAGGGTGCGCTGCGCGCAGCGCATTTTCTGCTGGCCAAGCCGCATGGTCTTTACGACATGTGGGACGTGCTGGGCTTGAAGTAAGCGATAGTAAATTATTGAATAGAATCAATATGTTATATAATTTCAGTCGCCTGCGCGCCGGATGTGTCGTGCTGCTGGCCGCCAGCACGTTCGGCGCCGCGGCGGCGGGCATCACCGTGCGTGATGTCAACTATCGCAACGGCACTGTCGAAGTCGGCGCGAAGCTGTATCTGCCCGAGGGCCAGGCGCCGCATCCGGTGGTGCTGTATGTGCATGCCCGCCGCGGCTGGGACGAAGAGGCCGATGCGCAGGTGCGGCGTATCGCTACACGCGGCATCGCCGTCATCGCGCCGGATTATCACAGTCCGCGTTTTATTCCGGCATGGCCCATTGAGCACGATCCGGCGACCGAACGCGATGTCGAACTGGCGATCGATGCACTGCGGAAAATTCCCGAAGTGCGCGCGGACCGCATTTGCGTGGTCGGATTCTCGCGGGGCGGCTACCACGCAGTGCTGCTGGCGGCGCGGCGCCAGGAGGTAGCCTGCATCGTCACGTATTACGGGCACATGGTGAACCCGAATGCGCCGGAACCGTGGCAGGTGTACCGTTATGCGCCGGAGATCGAAAAAATCAACGTGCCGGCGATGTTCATCGTTGGTGATGAGGAGATGGAAATCCGCCGCACCAGCATCCGCCGCGCCTATTACGCGCTGCTCAAACGCGGCGTGCCGGTGGAAATGCTGATGTATCCGCATGCCCGGCGTGCCTTTGATTTTCGCCAGGATCAGCGCGAAGAGGAGAAGCTGGCAACCGAGGATGCAGCGAAGCGCGCCGCTGCGTTTATCAAGGGCGCACTAAGCCGTTGATTTGGCGGGTTTGCGCACACCGCGGTTTGTCGCGGCACGGTCTCTCGCGTATAATCTTTTACTCAAGAACGGCGGGACGGGCGCAACCCGTCCCGCTTGTCGCATCAAACCCAATAAAATCAGGAGCTTGTCGTGTCCTCGCGTACGCCTGCCATTCTTCTACTGAAAGATGGCACGGTATTTCGCGGCTCTTCGATTGGCGCTGAAGGCCTGGTCGCCGGCGAAGTGGTGTTCAACACGGCGATGACCGGCTACCAGGAAATCCTCACCGATCCGTCGTACTGCCGGCAGATCGTCACGCTGACTTATCCCCACATCGGCAACACCGGCGCCAATGCCGAAGATGTCGAGTCCGCCAAAGTGCATGCGGCCGGACTGGTGATACGCGATCTGCCGCTACGCTCTTCGAATTTTCGCGGGCAGTGGACGCTGGGGGATTACCTCAAGCGCGAAAACATCGTCGCCATTGCTGATATCGACACCCGCAAGCTGACGCGCCTGTTGCGCGACAAGGGCGCGCAGGACGGTTGCATCATGGCCGGGAAAATCGACGAAAAAGCGGCACTCAGGGCGGCGCGCGACTTTCCGGGACTGGTCGGCATGGATTTGGCGAAAGTGGTGTCCTGCGCCCAGCCCTATGCAACGGATGAAACCGTGTGGAAGCTGGGTGCGGGTTACGGCAAACGCGCTGATGCACGCTTTCATGTCGTTGCCTATGATTTCGGCGTCAAGCGCAACATCCTGCGCATGCTCGCTGCGCGCGGCTGCAGGCTGACCGTGGTGCCGGCGCAGACGACGGCGACGGAAGTGCTGAAACTCAAGCCCGACGGCGTGTTCCTGTCGAATGGCCCCGGCGATCCTGAGCCCTGCGATTACGCGATCCGCGCCATCCGCGACATTCTTGCTGCCGGCGTGCCGCTGTTCGGTATTTGCCTCGGGCTCCAGTTGCTGGCGCTGGCCTGCGGTGCGAAAACGCTGAAAATGAAATTCGGTCATCACGGCGCCAATCATCCGGTGCAGGATCTCGATTCGAAGCGCGTGATGATCACCAGCCAGAACCACGGCTTTGCGGTTGATGCGACGACGTTGCCGGCTACTGCGCGAACCACCCACGTGTCGCTGTTCGACGGCAGCCTGCAGGGCTTTGCGCTGACCGACAAACCGGCGTTCTGTTTTCAGGGACATCCGGAGGCGAGTCCGGGGCCGCATGATGTCGATTATTTGTTTGACCGGTTCGTGAAGATGATGGAGAGCGACGCTTCGCGTCCCGTCCACCATGCCTAAAAGAACCGACATCAAGAGCATCCTGATCATCGGCGCCGGCCCGATCATCATCGGCCAGGCCTGCGAATTCGATTATTCGGGTGCGCAGGCGTGCAAGGCGCTGCGCGAAGAAGGTTATCGCGTCATTCTGGTCAACTCCAATCCGGCGACCATCATGACCGATCCGGACATGGCGGATGCGACCTACATCGAGCCGCTGACCTGGCAGGTGGTCGAGAAAATCATTGCGATCGAGAAACCCGACGCACTGCTGCCGACCATGGGCGGGCAGACGGCGCTCAATTGCGCGCTTGATCTCGCCAAACACGGCGTGCTGGAGAAGTACGGCGTGGAAATGATCGGCGCTTCCAAGGAAGCCATCGACAAGGCCGAGGATCGCGAGAAATTCAAGAAAGCGATGGCGAAGATCGGGCTCGACAGCCCGCTTTCGGCGCTGGCGCACAGCCTGGAAGAGGCGCTGCAGGTGCAGACGATGGTCGGTTTCCCGACCATTATCCGGCCCTCTTTCACGCTCGGTGGCACCGGCGGCGGCATCGCCTACAACCGCGAGGAGTTTGTCGCCATCATCGAGCGCGGTATTGAGGCCAGCCCGACCAAGGAAGTGCTGGTCGAAGAGTCGGTCATCGGCTGGAAAGAATACGAGATGGAGGTCGTGCGCGACCGCAACGACAACTGCATCATCGTCTGCTCGATCGAGAACGTCGATCCGATGGGCATCCATACGGGCGACTCGGTCACCGTGGCGCCGGCGCTGACGCTGACCGACAAAGAATACCAGATCATGCGCGACGCCTCGATCGCCTGCCTGCGCGAGATCGGCGTGGATACCGGCGGCTCCAACGTGCAGTTCGCCGTCAACCCGGACGACGGGCGCATGGTGGTGATCGAAATGAACCCGCGCGTGTCGCGTTCATCTGCGCTGGCTTCCAAGGCGACCGGCTTTCCTATTGCCAAGGTGGCAGCAAAACTTGCTGTAGGCTACACGCTGGATGAACTGAAGAACGACATCACTGGTGGCGCGACTCCAGCCTCGTTCGAGCCTTCCATCGATTACGTGGTGACCAAGATCCCGCGCTTCGCCTTTGAAAAATTCCCGCAGGCCAATGACCGCCTGACCACGCAGATGAAATCGGTGGGCGAGGTGATGGCGATAGGCCGCACCTTTCAGGAGTCGTTCCAGAAAGCCTTGCGCGGTCTGGAAGTGGGCGTGCATGGTCTGGACGAAAAATATACCGATCGCGATGAGATAGCCGCCGAACTGGGCAGCCCCGGCCCCGACCGTATCTGGGCGGTGGCGGATGGCTTCCGGTTCGGCATGGGCGTGGAAGAGGTGTTTGCGCTGAGCAAGATCGACCCGTGGTTCCTGGTGCAGATCGAAGACCTGATCCGCCAGGAAAAATCGCTGCTGGGGCGCACGCTGGAAAGCCTCAGCGCGGACGAGTTGCGCGTGCTGAAACGCAGCGGTTTCGCCGATGCGCGACTGGCGACGTTGCTGGGTACCGATGACGCGGCAATGCGCGCCTATCGCCATGCGCTGGGCATACGCCCGGTTTTCAAGCGCGTGGATACCTGTGCGGCAGAGTTCGCTACCGATACGGCTTACATGTATTCCACCTATGAGGAAGAATGTGAAGCTCAGCCTTCCAACAACAAAAAGATCATGGTGCTGGGCGGCGGGCCGAACCGCATCGGGCAGGGCATAGAGTTCGATTATTGCTGCGTGCATGCTGCGCTGGCGATGCGCGAGGACGGCTATGAGACCATCATGGTCAACTGCAATCCCGAGACTGTCTCCACCGACTACGACACTTCGGATCGTCTGTATTTCGAGCCGCTGACGCTGGAAGATGTGCTGGAAGTCGTCGCGGTGGAAAACCCCATCGGCGAGATCGTGCAATACGGCGGACAGACGCCGCTCAAGCTGGCGCATGGCCTGGAAAAGAACGGCGTGCCCATCATCGGCACCACGCCGGACATGATCGACTGCGCGGAAGATCGCGCGCGTTTTCAG
>JANNHN010000404.1:0-2569 GCA_031404395.1 Betaproteobacteria bacterium | reverse complement strand
GATTGCTGGTTGTCAGCGGCATCTCGCTGATCGTCAGAGCGGTGTCTTCGTAGCAGGTTCGTCGCACTACCAGCACGCGTAGGGCGGAAAAGCGTAGCGCATTCCGCCGGATGAAGGCTCACATGCATGAGGCACGACAATGTCGCGCTTATCAACTGCGAACCGGCGGATAACGCCGCTGCGCGGCTCATCCGCCCTACGATCTCTCTTGGCGAAGCAAGAGAAAGTGACTAGCCGCCGGGCTACCCCCGGCAAAGTTACCCCGGCCACCAATCTGCAAACGTCAACTCTTGCCAAGAAACCTCGCAATCCGCTCCACACCCTCACGCAACACACTGATCGGCTGCGTATAGGCAAACCGCACATGCGCCCCAGCCTCATTCGAACCAAAATCAACCCCGGGCGCAATCGCCACTCCCTCTTTTTCCAGCAGCTCGCGTGCGAATGAAAAACTGTCATTCGTGAATCGCGAACAATTCGCGTAAATATAAAACGCGCCCTGCGGCGACTGCGGCACGCCGAAGCCGAGCCCGCGCAACGCCGGCAGCAGAAAATCGCGGCGGGCGCGAAACTCGTCACGACGCGCATCGAGCAGCGCCAGCGTCGCCGGCTCAAAGGCCGCCAGCGCGGCATACTGTGCAGTGGTCGGCGCAGCGAGAAATATATTCTGCGCAATGCGGTCAACCGCATCGATATAACGCTCCGGCACCACTGCCCAGCCCAGCCGCCAGCCCGTCATGTTGAAATACTTGGAGAAACTGTTGATGACAAACACGTCGTCGCGCAGCGCCAGCGCGGTTTGCGCGGTCTCTTCGTACACGAGGCCGTGGTAAATCTCATCGATGATCAGCGCGCCGCCGCGATCGGCCGCAAATTGCGCCATCGCATTCAGCTCATCCGGCGCCAGCAGCGTGCCGGTCGGATTCGACGGCGTAGCCACCAGCGCGGCGACCGTGCGGCCGCCCCAGTGCTGTTCGAGATGACCGCAATGCAATTGATAATTGCTGTCGGGACCGACCGCGACGCCGACCGGCACGCCGTTCATCAACCGCACAAAATGGCGGTTGGCCGGGTAGCCGGGATCGGCCAGCAGCACTTCGTCTCCGGGATTGACCAGCGCCGCCATCGCCAGCAGCAGCGCGCCGGAAGCGCCCGGCGTGACGATGACACGGTCCGCGGAGAGTTCAACACCGTATCGCGTACGATAAAAACCGGCGATCGCACGGCGCAGTTCAGGCATGCCCAGCGCCGGGGTATAGAAAATGTTGCCCTGCTCGACGGCGCGGGCGCCGGCGGCGCGTACCGGCCCGGGCGTCGCGAAGTCGGGTTCGCCGATTTCCATGTGGATGATGCTGCGCCCTGCCGCTTCGAGCGCGCGCGCCCGCGCCAGTATCACCATCACCTGGAACGGCGCAATCTCCCCGACACGCCGCGCCAGCGGCCAGGCCGTGCCAGCGCGGGTCATTGCGCCGGCTATTTGAGCAATCCCTCGGCCTGCATCGCCGCCCGCACTTTGGGCCGCGCCGCGACCCGCGCCATGAAAGCCTGGATGTTGGGCCACTTCGCCATGTCAATCTTGTGTATACGCGACCAATTGATGACGGTAAAAAGGTAAGCATCGGCCACGCTGAACGCATCACCCATCAGGTATGTTTTGCCGGCGATCATCTTTTCCAGCGCGTTGAGCCGGCGCTCGATTACGCCGAGCTGAACCTCTTTCATCTCCGGCGTCATTTTCGGATTGAACAGTGCGCCTATCGATTTATGCACCTCGGTGGCAACAAAATTCAGCCACTCCATCAGGTGGTAGCGCGCCATGGTGCCGGCAGCAGGCGCCAGATTCGCCGCGGGTTTCTGGTCAGCCAGGTACTGGCAAATGACGCCGACTTCGCTCAGCACTTCGCCGCTGTCAAGTTTGAGCGCCGGCACATAACCCTTGGGATTGATTGTCCAGTAGTCGTCGCCGGTCGCGGTTTTTTTGTTGGGAATATCCACCTTCTCGATATCAAAGGCATATCCCGCCTCATGCAGGACGATATGCGGCGCCAGCGAGCAGGCGCCGGGGGAGTAGTACAGTTTCATGATTGCGTATCCTTTCGGAAAATCAGTGAATTACACCCGTGCATAACACCCGCCAACCACCCGCTAACGGATGCCGGATGCGCATCGTACGGCAAACGGGATAGTCTTGCAAAACAACCGTCTTGCGCCCATAATGCGCGCCGACGGTTGGTGTCAGTCTATCCTTTGCGTCCGTTCCGGATGCCTCTGCTTGGTCTTCTCCAATTGGTCACTTGATGCCGCGCCCAATCCCGGGCGCGAATCGTTTTCGTTTGGAGTATCCAGCATGGCCACTACCGGTACCGTAAAGTTTTTCAATGCAACCAAGGGCTTCGGCTTCATTCAACCGCAGGATGGATCCAAGGACGTTTTCGTCCATATCTCCGCGGTGGAACGCGCCGGCATGAAAACCCTCACCGAAAACCAGCAAGTCAGTTTTGACATCGAGCGCGGCCAGGACGGCCGTTCGTCGGCAATCAATCTGGCAGCAGTCTGAGCGACTTGCGGC
>JANNHN010000403.1:0-7136 GCA_031404395.1 Betaproteobacteria bacterium | reverse complement strand
GACCAGGCCGATAAGGTCCGGGGTTTTGCCGCGGAATTCCAGATTAACTATCCGTTACTGCTCGGCGGCATGGAGGCGATCGATCTGTCGCGCCGGGCCGGGAACAAGGCGGGCGTCCTGCCCTATACGCTGGTGGTCGATCGCTCCGGACGATTGGTTGCCGGACTTGCCGGGGGTATTTCCGACGCGAGTCTGCGGGCGCAACTGATCCCTTTGTTGTAACGCACGTACCGTCAGCCGGATTTGGTCGAAATTTCTGATATTGCGAGGCGGTTGCGTTGTATTACAGCAGTGATCTGACGGCAATCTGTCTTTAAAAGCACCTAATTTCTTCTAAATATCCTAAAAGTGAGAAACCAGCGCCATTGGCGCGGCATGCCAAAATCTGCTGATTGCGCCACCACGAATGGCCAATATGCGCGAAAGTGCCGCGACCGGGTATAATGCAATGGTTGGTTGATGAACTGCGTCGAAGATTATGTAAAATAATACTTTTGTAGTTAACTTCTGGCAAAATCAGTCATCTTCATTGCCAAGGTGGTTTTCGCAGGGAATGGCAGGTACCACCGACCCCACGCATGGATCTCAGGCATTAAACTCGGGCATCAAGGCAGGCGCATTATAAACCGGAGCGGTATGGCGCAATCCAAGCAACAACTGCTGCTGATTAACGGTCCCAATCTGAATCTGCTGGGAACGCGCGAGCCGGACATCTATGGTGCGACCACCCTGGCCGAGATCGAAGCCCGCCTGCAGGCGCGCGCGCAGGCGGCGGGCGCTGCGCTGGTCACGTTCCAGAGCAATGCAGAAGCGGAGCTGGTCGAACGCGTGCAGCAGGCCGGCCGCGATGGAGTCACCTTCATCCTGATTAATCCCGCTGCCTACACCCACACCAGCGTGGCCTTGCGCGATGCACTGGCGGCAGTGGGGATCCCCTTTGTCGAAATCCACCTGTCGAATGTGTTTGCCCGGGAGTCGTTTCGCCGCGAATCGTATTTTTCCGACATCGCCGTGGGCGTGATCAGCGGGCTGGGAGCGGCAGGTTATGAACTCGCGCTGGACTACGCATTGCGCCATAACAACAAGGGTTGAGTCATGGATCTGCGCAAACTGAAAACGTTGATTGATCTGGTTGAACAGTCCGGCATTGCCGAACTGGAGATTACCGAAGGCGAGGAGCGGGTGCGCATCAGCCGCATGGGAACGCCGGGGGCGCCCGCGGCTACTCCACAGCACGTCACCGTGCATGCGCCCGCGATGCCGCCTGCCGTGCCGGTTGCGCCGGCAGCGCTGACGGCTACCGATGTGCCGCCGGCGGAGCCCGAGGGCCATACGGTCAAATCACCGATGGTGGGCACGTTTTACCGATGTGCCGCGCCGGGCGCCAAGTCGTTCGTCGAAGTCGGACAAACCGTCAAGTCCGGCGAGACGGTGTGCATCATCGAGGCGATGAAACTGCTCAATGAAATCGAGGCGGATCACGATGGTGTGATCAAGGCGATTTTGGTCGAAAACGGTCAGCCGGTCGAATACGGGCAACCGCTGTTCGTCATCGGCTGAAACCGCCCACGACGTTCCGGTGACGGGAACAAACCGGAAAAACTCCCATGTTTGAAAAGATTCTCATAGCCAATCGCGGCGAAATCGCGCTGCGCATCCAGCGCGCCTGTCGCGAAATGGGCATTAAAACGGTAGTGGTGCATTCCGAAGCCGACGCTGATGCGAAGTACGTGCGTCTTGCCGACGAGTCGGTATGCATAGGGCCGGCAGCCTCCGCCGGCAGTTATCTGAACGTGCCGGCGATCATCAGCGCGGCGGAGGTGACGGATGCCGAGGCCATTCATCCCGGTTACGGTTTCCTGTCGGAGAACGCCGATTTTGCAGAGCGTGTCGAACAAAGCGGCTTTACCTTCATCGGCCCGCGGGCCGAGACCATCCGCCTGATGGGCGACAAGGTCAGTGCCAAAAATGCCATGAAAAAAGCCGGCATCCCGGTTGTTCCCGGCATGGAGGGAGCGCTCTCCGAGGACACCAAGGAAGCCGTCAAAACTGCCAAGCAGATTGGTTATCCGGTGATCATCAAGGCGGCCGGCGGCGGCGGCGGGCGCGGCATGCGCGTCGTGCACACCGAAGCGGCGCTGATGAACGCGATCAACACCACGCGGGCAGAGGCGCAGGCAGCCTTCGGCAACCCGTCGGTGTACATGGAAAAATATCTTGAGAAGCCGCGCCATATCGAGATTCAGGTACTCGCCGACAAACACCGCAACGCGCTGTATTTCGGCGATCGCGACTGCTCCATGCAGCGCCGCCACCAGAAAATCATCGAAGAGGCGCCGGCGCCGCTGCTCAACGAGCGGGCGCGCATCCGCATCGCCGAACGTTGCGTCGAGGCCTGCCGCAAAATCCGCTATGAGGGAGCCGGCACGTTCGAGTTCCTCTACGAGGGCGGCGAGTTCTACTTCATTGAGATGAACACGCGGCTGCAGGTTGAACATCCCGTCACGGAATTCATCACCGGCCATGACCTGGTGCAGTTGCAGATTCGCGTGGCGGCCGGGGAGAAGCTCACTTTGCGGCAAAAGGACATCGTGCTGAAGGGCCATGCTGTCGAATGCCGCATCAACGCGGAAGACCCGTACAAGTTCACGCCGTCGCCCGGACGCATTACCTCGCTGCACATGCCGGGCGGCCCCGGCATCCGGGTGGACTCACATGCCTACAGCGGCTACTTTGTGCCGCCTTACTACGATTCCCTGCTCGGCAAAATCATTGCCTATGGCGACACGCGCGCGCAGGCGATTGCGCGGCTGCAGATCGCGCTTTCGGAGACCGTGATCGAAGGCATCAAGACCAACCTGTCCCTGCATCAGGAATTACTGCGCGATGCAGCATTCCAGCGCGGTGGCACCAGTATCCATTATCTCGAAGAGCGACTGGCGAAGCTGACCCGCGCCGAGTAAAGCGGCCCGAAACAACGCTGCACCGCGGAACGCACCATGCCCTGGCTCTGCGCCATTATTCATGTGGAAGAAACCGCGGTCGAAGTGTTGACCGATGCCTTGCTTGCGGCAGGTGCCCTGGCGGTGGACGTGCAGGATGCTGCGGCCGGTACTGCAGAGGAGCGGCCGATTTTCGCGGAGCCTGGCGAGGCGCCCGCGACAGGTTGGCACCACAACCGCGTCAGCGCGCTGTTTGCCATCGACGACGACATTTATGTGGCGGTGCCCACCGCGTTGCGTGTCGCGGGGATTGCCGCGGCGCCCGCATTCAGTGTTGAACGCGTAGAAGACGCGGACTGGGTGCGTCTGACGCAGAGCCAGTTCCATCCCATGCAGATCACGCCGCGGCTGTGGGTAGTGCCGAGCTGGCATGTGCCGCCGGATCCCGGCGCCATCAACATCATTCTTGATCCGGGTGTTGCGTTCGGCACCGGAGCGCACCCGACGACGCGGTTGTGCCTGCGCTGGCTGGCGGCGGTCGTGCAACCCGGCGTGGACGTGCTGGACTACGGGTGCGGTTCAGGAATTCTCGCCATTGCGGCAATGAAATTGGGCGCTGCGGCAGCCTGCGGTGTGGACATTGATCCACAGGCGCTGCCCGCCGCACGCAGCAATGCCGAGCAGAACGGCGTGCGCGCCCGTTTTGTCGATGCGGAAGATCCGGCAGTCGTGCCGGCGGCGATAGTCGTCGCCAATATTCTCGCCAATCCGTTGACCGTACTGGCGCCGCTGCTCGGGCGTCTGACGCGACCCGGCGGGCGCATCGCGCTATCAGGCATACTCGCCGAGCAAGCCGCTGCTGTGCGGGATTGTTATATCGCGGATTTCGACATGCAGTCGGCAGGACATGAGGACGGCTGGGTGTTGCTGACCGGTATTCGCAGGTAGAGTAGAGGAAGCATTGAACAAGTGGGCTAGGCCCCCTTGTATATCCCCCATTTCAGAGGAAGCGCTGATTAACTGAAAAACTTAATCGGCGCTTCCTGAGGATTATGTCGCTGATCACCCGCTGCAGGCATTGTCACACCACCTTTCGCATCAAGCCGGAGCAACTCCAGGCGCACGGCGGGCAGGTGCGCTGCGGGCGATGCATGCAGATTTTCAACGGTCTTGCGTCGCTGGTTCCGGAAATGCAGATGGACGCAGGTCAGACCGCCGGGCCACCGCCGGTGATCGTATCGCCGCCGGTTGCGTCGCCCGCAGCCACTGTTGTTTCGACAGCGTCCGGCGCAGAGGTCACTGCGCCGCTGATCGACATGCCGACACCCGCACCGGTATCGGCGAGTACTGCAGAACCCATGGGTGCGGCGCTGCCCGCAGCGGCAGTGGAACCGGCGGAAGCAGTGCGGGCGGAGGTGGTACGGGCGGAGGCAGTACAGGCGGAAGAGTTACGGGCGGGAACGCAGGAATCCGCCGTGTCTCCGGACAATCCGTTCGTGTATCACCCTGCCACGCCGAGTCCCGGGGCGGGGCGCAGCCCGCGGTTGGTCGCGGCGTGCGTGGTACTGCTGACGGCACTTGCTGCGCAGGGCATTTATTTTTATCGCGGGGATATTGCCGTGCGGCATCCGCTGGCGCGGCAATGGTTGACTGCCGCCTGTGCGGAGGCCGGTTGCACCGTGCCCCTGCCACAGGATCCGAAGGCGATTGTCATCGAAGCTTCCGATTTGCAGACGCTTGATCCGGTGCGTCCGGATCGCATCCAGTTGACGGCGACTTTGCGCAATCATGCCGGACATGACGTTGCGTATCCGGCGCTGGATCTGGTGCTGACCAACGCCAACGATCACACGCTGGCGCGGCGCATTTTTTTGCCGGCAGATTACCTGGGGCGCGGGCAGGACGCGCGCGCGGGTTTTACCGCGAACGCTGAACTCACGGTGCGGCTTGCCCTGGAAACCGGGGATCTCGGTGCGGCGGGTTTTCGCCTCACGTTGCTGGCTGCGCCGCGACTGTGATTCTCGTGCCGACAGGCGCAGATATTTTGTAACATATTGTTTTTATTGAATTAATTTATCAAGGCTGCAAGCCCTGTGGAGCGGACATGAGTACGCCGGATCATTTGAAATACACCAATAGCCATGAGTGGGTACGCCGTGAACCCGATGGCACGGTCAGCGTCGGTATCACGCAGCATGCGCAGGAGATGCTGGGCGATGTCGTGTTCATCGACAATCCGGCGCCGGGCCGCAAGTTCAAGCAAGGCGAAGCGTGCGGTGTCATCGAATCAGTCAAGGCGGCGTCTGACATCCATGCGCCCGTATCCGGCGAGATCGTTGCCGCCAATGTGGAATTGTCCGATGCGCCGGAGAAGGTCAACGCAGATCCCTATGCTGCCTGGATGTTCCGCATCAAGCCCGACGAACCTGCGCAGATCAATGCCCTGCTCGATGCCGCGGCGTACCAGAAGATCGCGGACGCAGAAAAAAACTAGCATCCTGCTTTCGGCAAAGCGTCCACAACCGGTTATTACTGCGCTGTCAATCCGTCATAATCCAGGTATTACTCCACGATTTTCAACTACAAGGAGCATTTCATGGCAACTGTCACCCTCGCCGGCAACCCGATTACCGTAGCCGGAAGCTTTCTGAAAAAGGGCGATACCGCGCCGGATTTCACATTGACGGCCAAAGATCTGAAAGAAACCGGACTGAAGGATTTTGCCGGCAAGCGCAAGGTGCTGAATATTGTTCCGAGCCTCGACACGCCTGTCTGCCAGACCTCCACGCGCAAATTCAATGCCGAGGCCAGCGCGCTGGGCAACACCGTGGTGTTGGTGATTGCCGCCGATCTGCCGTTTGCAATGGGCCGGTTTTGCGGCGCCGAAGGTCTGAATGACGTGGTGACGCTATCGACGTTCCGCAACCGCGATTTTCATGGCAAGTACGGTGTCGATATTACCGACGGTCCGTTGCGCGGACTGACCTCCCGCGGCGTGGTGGTGCTTGATTCCAACAACAAGGTGCTGCATGCGGAACTGGTTCCGGAAATCAAGCAGGAACCGAACTACGATGCCGCACTGGCAGCGCTGAAGTAGCAGCGGCTGCAACGATGTTGATTTTCGATCAGGCGCAGCCGGGGCGCCGCGGCGCCTGAAATCACCCGGAGATATTATCAACATGGATCCGACGCAGCCGGCGGAAAGCCAGCACAAAGGCAAGACCGGTTTGAAGCGTGTGTGGAACGCGTTGCTTTATTCCATCGACGGCTTACGCGCCGCATTCCGGCACGAAGATGCCTTTCGCCAGGAGGTGTTTCTCGCCGCACTGCTGATCCCGGCGGCGCTGTTCATGCCGGTCGCGGGCACCGGCAAGGCACTGATGGTGGCGTCGGTATTGCTGGTGCTGATCGTCGAACTGCTGAATTCTGCGATCGAGGCCGCCGTCGATCGCATCTCGCTGGAACATCACGCGCTGGCCAAGCGCGCCAAGGACATCGGCAGCGCCGCGGTCATGCTGGCGCTGGTGAATGTGCCGGTGGTCTGGGGCCTGATCCTGTTCGTCTGAGGCCCGGCGCACCCTAAAAATATATAATAAAAACAACAAGTTACATGTATTTCCTGGGGTGGCAGGATCACCCCCGGATTTACATGACCGGCGGCCTATTTTTTCAGCGCATCACGGATTTCGCGCAGCAGCAGCACATCCTCGGGCGGCGCAGCAGGTGCGGCCGGCGCCTGCGCTTCTTTTGCCTTGAGACGGTTGATGGCGCGGATCAGCAGGAATACCGCAAAAGCGACGATGACGAAGCCGATGCAGGTGTTGATGAAAAGGCCGTAATTAAAAGTCACCGCCCCGGCTTTTTGCGCGGCATCGACAGTGAGGTAAGGGCCTGCCGTGGTGCCGTCACGCATCACGACAAAGAGATTGGTGAAATCGACTTTGCCGAGCAGCAGTCCGATCGGCGGCATGATGACATCCTTGACCAGCGACTCGACGATTTTTCCGAAAGCCGCGCCGATGATGATGCCGACGGCCATATCGACCACGTTGCCGCGCATCGCAAATTCCTTGAACTCTTTCAACATGATTGCAGTTCCTCTCGGGAAGATTATGGATTGTTTTTTCCGTCGGAATGCATGCCCAACGGTCCCCCGATTATGCAATAGCCGGACGGTGACTTACAGCCGTTGTC
>JANNHN010000402.1:0-1604 GCA_031404395.1 Betaproteobacteria bacterium | reverse complement strand
TTGCGCGTGGTACCCAGCAGCGCGTCCTGCGCCGAGTAACGGCTTTTCTGGAAAGTGGTGCCGACGGAGAGCGCCCATTTGGGAATCGGCGTGATGGCGAGTGCGATCCGTCCGCCGTACATTTCGCGACCGAGATCCGGCCGGCCCTCGGTATTGCGCTCTTTCCCGGTGTTGATGTTGGCCGTCAGCAGGGGTTGCCATTTGTCGATGAACGCCTTGCGATAACCGATGCCGACGGCGTTGAATTCCGCGTCGCGCACCCGGTTGTCGCCGGTGTAAGCGAATTGCGCCGTCTGCACGAACGGGCTGATGGTCTGCAGTTCGTCAATCTGATGCAGCCATTCCCCGGACAGGCTGTTGACTGTCCGGAAACGGTTGTAATCGACAGATACTTCCGAGTGCGAGGCGGTCAGACGATAGAAATTCCTGTCTTTGAAATAGGAAACGCCGCCGTTGACGGCGATATTGCCCTGATCGAATTGTTGCGCTTCGCCCGCGCTGTTGAGTTTGCCGTCGATCTGGCCGCCGGCAAAAATGGCCAGACCCGGAGCAACCGGATGGGAGATCTGGCCGCCGACGGCGAGCCAGGTGAAGTTGGAACGGGTTTTGACGCCGGTCTGGCCGATGGCGACGCTGCCGAAAACCGGGAGATTGATATTGGCGCTGCTGACGCCGCCGTTGACGTTGCTGTCGTAACCGTAGCCTACTTCCACAAACAGGCCGGCGGTAGTGCGGTACGCGCTTTCGCGGGAACGCAATGCGTCGAGGAAACGTTCGATATTGGCCACCACTGCCGCGGGCGGCTTGGCGGCGAGGACGCCATTGAATTCCTCACGGGCGCGCTGGTCGTCGCCCATGACAAAGTAGCCGCGGGCAAGTTCCAGTCTGGCGTTGACGTTATCGGGGAAATTGACGACGTAGCGCTCCAGCGCCAGCACGCCTTCGCCGGCATGGCCGCTGTCGATGGCGGCGACGCCGAAATGGAAATCGAACGCGGGATTGCCCAGTTCTTGCGGATGCTGCTTGCCCAGTGCGTAAGCGCCCGCGGCATTGCCCTTGTCCAGCAGGGCTTTGACTTCGTCGGCCGGCGCCGCCAGCAGCGGCGTTGCGCACAACAGGAGGATGGTGGCCAGTACCTGTGACAGCCGAAAGCGCATGATTTGGTTCTCCCTGTTTATTCTGGATGCGCTGTGTAACTGCAGGCACCCGGCTATGCGACGCTGCCGTTATACTACGCCATGAAAATCCGTTTTCCAACAACTGGTTGAACATGAAATCCGCACCCCGTGATCCGCAGGACGCATCGCAAAAACTGCACAAAGTGCTGGCTGCGGCCGGGTTCGGGTCGCGCCGGGCGATGGAAGAGCGCATCCGGGAGGGTGTGGTGACGGTCAACGGCAGGGTTGCCGGCATCGGCGACCGGGTGACGGCGGAGGATCGCATCAAGGTCGGTGACAAGATTCTGCGCTGGCCGCAGGAAGGCAAGCTGCCGCGGGTGCTGCTGTACCACAAGCCCGACGGCGAAATCGTCAGCAACGACGATCCGCAGGGCCGGCCGACGGTATTTGCAAAGCTGCCGCCGGCGCGCGCCGCGAAATGGCTGG
>JANNHN010000401.1:0-3621 GCA_031404395.1 Betaproteobacteria bacterium | reverse complement strand
CTGCGGATCGGCTACGGTGCAGTCAGTACCGCCGTAAATTTGCGTCAGCCCGGCGCGGCGCAGCGCGGTGCGTGCGAGCGCCGGCAGGTCGCACAGCCATTTGCCGGGGCGCAGTGCGACGAAGGCGGTGCGATGTTCCGGTGCGCCGTCGCAGAATGCGTGCAGTACGTCGTCGCCGACTTCGAAGGCGTCAGGTCCGATGCCAGGGCCGATCCAGGCGAGCAAGTCGGCGGGTGCTGCGGGCATCCGCGTTACGGTATTGGCGATGACGCCGCCGACCAGTCCACGCCAGCCGGCGTGTGCGGCGGCGACGCAACTGCCGGCGCGGTCGGTCAACAGGATCGGCAGGCAATCAGCAATCAGGATCGCGCATACCGTGCCGGATTGCCGCGCCACGCTGGCATCAGCCTGCGGAATGTCCTGCAAAACATCGGCATCCACCACGGTGCTGCCGTGAACTTGCGCGAGCCAGCGCGGCGGTTGCGGCAGATGCGCGTTTAATCGTGTGCGATTTTCAGCGACTGCGGCGCTGTCATCATCAGTGCGTGTACCGAGGTTGAGGCTGGCATAAGGCCCGGTGCTGACGCCGCCATGGCGCGTGGTGATCAGCGCCCGAACATTGGCCGGTGCTGGCCAATCGGGTTGTATCCAGGAATCCGGCAGCTTCTTGATCATGGGTTACGCAATTTGGTCATGATTTGCGCAGTTCAGTCATGAGTTGCTGCATGTCATCGGGCAGTGGCGCCTGCCAGCGCGCGATTTTTCCGGTCAGCGGGTGGGTCAGCGCGAGTTTTTCGGCATGCAGTGCCTGACGTGCAATGTGCGGCACGGCCGGCGCGTTGCGCTTGCCATACACCGGATCCCCCCAGATCGGATGGCCGAGTTTTTGCAGATGGACGCGGATCTGGTGGGTGCGGCCGGTTTCGAGACGGCAGGCCAGCACGCTGGCGCCGGCGAAACGTTCAAGCACGGTGTAATGCGTGACCGCGGGCTTGCCGGTGGTGGTGATGGCCATGCGCGTGCGGCTGCGCGGATCGCGGCCGATGGCGCCTTCGATGCGGCCGTCGCGCGCGACGCGCCCGTGTACCACGGCGCGATACTCGCGGCTGACGCTGCGCGCCTGCAGTTGGCGCACCAGATCGGTTTGCGCCGTCAGCGTGCGGGCGATGACCAGCAGTCCGCTGGTGTCCTTGTCGAGGCGGTGGACGATGCCGGCGCGCGGCACGGTGGCGAGTTCCGGGGCGTGAGCGAGCAGGGCATTGAGCAGCGTGCCTTCCCAGTTGCCGCTGCCGGGGTGCACTACCAGGCCCGCCGGTTTATTGATGACGATCAGCGTGTCGTCTTCATGCACGATGTCCAGCGGCATGGCCTGGGGCCGGAAAGCGGTTTCTTCCGGCGACAGCGCAGGCTCCACCAGCAGTTGCTCGCCGCC
Organism: Betaproteobacteria bacterium; assembly: GCA_031404395.1. Taxonomy (GTDB): domain Bacteria; phylum Pseudomonadota; class Gammaproteobacteria; order Burkholderiales; family SG8-41. The sequence continues at coordinate 2,189 of JANNHN010000401.1, read as the reverse complement.
GTGCAATTTGGCGCGCGGCACAGCCGGCTTGCCGTCCACGGTGACCCGTAACTGGCGTATCCACCCGGTCAGTCGCGCCCGCGAATACTGCGGCAACAGCTTCGCCAGCGCCTGATCAAGGCGCAATCCCGCGTATTCCGGCGGCACTTCCAGACGATGCGGGTCCGGAGAGGCGCCCTTTTCGGTATAATTTTGAGATGACAAATCAGCGCTCATCGGTAACAGGCATGCGTCAAAACATTCGGCGAAACATTCTAACGGTAATCGTCGCTCTTGCCTGCGGCTGGCTGCTCGGCGCCTGCGGCCTGTTCGGCAACGATGATTACGACGAGACCAAGGGCTGGTCGGTGCAGAAGATGTACGCCGAGGCCAAGTTGGAGGCGGGCGACCGCAACTGGGAGAAGGCGATCAAGCTCTACGAAAAGCTCGAGTCGCGATATCCCTTCGGCCGGTTTGCGCAGCAGGCGCAGATCGAAGTGGCCTATGCCCACTGGAAGAACGAGGATCCGGCCTCTGCGCTGGCTGCCATCGACCGCTTTGTCAAACTGCATCCCAATCATCCCAGCGCCGATTACATGCATTACCTGCGCGGGTTGATTTACTTCAACGAGGATCAGGGCATCATGGGTTTTTTCGGCGGGCAGGATCAGTCCGAGCGTGATTCCAAGGCGGCGGGCGACGCGTTTAATGCGTTCAAGGAACTGGCGACGCGTTTTCCGGAGAGCAGATACACGCCGGACGCGATCCTGCGCATGAATTATCTGGTCAATACGCTGGCCTCGCATGAAATCCACGTGGCGCGTTATTACATGAAGCGCAAGGCCTACGTTGCCGCAGCCAACCGCGTCCAGTTCGCGCTGAAGACTTATCCGGGAGCGCCGGCCAACGAGGAGGGGCTGGTCATTATGGTGCGGGCCTATGATGCACTGGGCATGAAAACCCTGCGTGACGACGCCGAGCGGGTGCTCAACAAAAACTTTCCCGACAGCGTGTATCTGAAAGGCGGGCCGAAGAAAGACCTGCCATGGTGGCAGTTCTGGAACTGAGTGCCGTTTCCGTCGCTAGCGGGCGAAGCGTTTCACAGCCTGCATCAATTCGTCGATTGTCCGGTCGCCCGCTCCGGACTTCAGCGCGCCGGCGACGCAGCCGCGCGTATGGTCCTCCAGCAACTGCAGGGCGACGGCGTCCAGGGCGGATTGCGCTGCGGCAACCTGCGTCAGCACGTCCACACAGTATCGATCATCAGCGACCATCTGCGCCACGCCGCGCACCTGGCCTTCGATGCGGCTCAGGCGCTTCAGCAATTGCTGCTTGTGTGGCTGCACCACGTGCGGACCATGGCAATCGGCAGTGACCTTGCCGCGTTTGCGTTCAGGCGACGTCATAGCCGGCGTCGGTGATGGCGGTCCTGATCGCGCCGACACTGGTTTTGGCAGCGTCGTAACTGATCGCGGCCTGTCCCGGTTGCAGCGTGACTTCGGCGCGGACAATGCCGTCGATGCCGTCCAGCAAGCGCTTGACGCTGCCGACACAGCCCATGCAGGTCATGCCTTTGACGGCGATGGTAGTGGTTTCCATGATGTTCTCCGGGGTTAATTCAGTGCAAAGTGCAGAGTGCAAAATGCAAAATGCAGAATGATCAGTAGTGTCCCAACGTTTTCACGAGGGCCGGTTATCAGTTGATGATCGAAATGTGGAAACGAGCGATTTTGTCTGGTCTCGATTTGAATGTCGAAGTGCAGTGAGTAGGTTGGGGTGAGCTTGCGAACCCCAACGCGCGACCGCTGCAAATACTCGGGGTTTTCCACTCTACACGCTACTACTTTGCACTGGGTTCAGCGTTGGGATTCCTTCGTCACCCCAACCTACGTATTGAAAAACGTTGGGACACTACTGCAGAATGATGAATAATGAGTGATGCGCAGTAAGCGCGGCTTTCCGCTTTGCACTCATCATTTTGCACTTTGCACTGTTTTTAACGGCCGCCAGCGCCTGAGCAGCAATGAGTTGCTGACCACTGATACCGAACTCATCGCCATGGCCGCACTGGCAATGACCGGATTGAGCAGACCGGCGGCTGCCAGCGGAATGCCCAGTACGTTGTAGAAAAAAGCGAAAAACAGATTCTGCTTGATCTTGCGGAAGGTGGCGCGCGACAGGCGGATCGCGTCAACGACACTGGCAAGATC
>JANNHN010000400.1:0-4657 GCA_031404395.1 Betaproteobacteria bacterium | reverse complement strand
GGCCTGCTCCACTTTGCTGGTGACGATCGCAGATGAGTAGGCGGTATCCCAGCGTTCGCGGGCGATACCGTGGCGCACCGCCCACTCGGACATGACCTCGGGCTTGCTCATGTGCAGCTCTTCAACGTGATAGCTGCGATAAACCTGCTGGTGCAGCCGCTCTGCTTCGCCCAGCGCTTCCAGCGTGTAGTAGATGCGTGCATGCGGCGCCCAGCTGTCGCGCAAAATGGCGGGGATGCGGCGGATGGTGACGTCCGCCGGTTTGCGGCGTATCCATTGCTCCAGCGCCGGTTGCAGATTGTTGCAGTGGGGGCAGCCGTACCAGAAAAAATCGATGACTTCGATGCCGCTGGTCACGTTGACCGGTTGGGCGCGGATCAGCCGATAGTCGATTTCAGCGCGCAGCGGCGGCAAGACCTGCGCCGAAACTTGTGCCGAAACCCAGGGCGCGAACAGCAGGGTAATCAGCGCTGCGGCAAGCCGTCCTGGCAGCGCACGATACATGGGCTATTTGCTGCCCTTGGATTTGCGCGCTTCGGCGATCAAGCCATCGACGACCTGGAAAAATCGCTCGTAATCGACGGTGCGATCGGCCTTGGTGGTCATCGACGGTGCGGTAAGATATTTGCCGTCGATCACCAGTGCCGGTGTGCCCGGAATGTCGAATTTGCGCGTCAGCTCGATGGACCGCTGCGTGCGGCCGTTGATGCCGAAGGAGTTGTAGGTGTCGGCGAATTTTTTGCGGTCGATGCCTTTGCTCGCAGCCCAGTCGAAAATGGCGTTGGCATCCTGCAGGCGGATATTCTTCCGGTGCAGCGTCTCGAATACATCCTGATGCAGTTTTTCGACCAGGCCCATGGCTTCGAGCGTGTAGTAGGTGCGCGTCAGCGGCACCCACGAATCCTGGAATACGGCAGGGACACGCTTGAAATCCACTTCCGCCGGCTTGCGTTTGAGCCAGGCCTCAAGGGACGGCTGCAGGTTGTTGCAATGAGGGCAGCCGTACCAGAAAAACTCCAGCACTTCGATTTTTGCTGGATTATCCGTCGGTTGCGGCGGCTTGACCGGAATGTAATCCTTGCCGGCGGAGGGCTGGGCAGCAGCAGAGGCGGCAATAAACAGGCTGAAAAACAGGCCGAGAGTCATGCCTGCCAGCGCGCGTCCCATGTATGAAATCAGTCGCATGATGTCTCCAGAATGACGTTATTTATTGCCATCGTGCACTTTGATCAAGGTCGTGTCGATGCCGTTCTTCTTCAGAGTGTCCCGCGTGCGGTTGAGTTCCTCAACACTGCCGTAGGGGCCCATACGCACGCGATGCCAGACGCCGCGGTCAGGCAGCGTGGTGGTCTGGATCGAGGCCTGCATGCCGATTAACGCAAGGCGCGCTTTCAGGTTGTCAGCATCCGGCGCATTCTGGAACGCGCCGGCCTGCAGGTAAAACGATTCCCGTGACTTGCCGGCAGCACTTTTGGCGTCCCGCAACTGCTGGTCGGTTGCCGGCTCTTCAACGCCCGGTAGTATTTTGTAGAAATCAAAACGCGGTTTGGCTTCCGCGGATTTACCGTTGCTGGCGGCAGGTTTGGCGGGCTCCACGGCAGGCTTGGCCGGATCGGGTTTGGGCGCGGGCGTTTTTTGCTGGAACGGGTTGGGCATCTTGTTGATGTACCAGGCCACACCCAGCGCAATGCCCAGACCCAGCACCAGACCGATCAGAATGCCGATAAACAACGATCCGCCACCGCCGCGGGAACCGCCTTTGCGTTCATTTCCTTTGTAGTCTTTGCTCACGGCGGCAATCTTACATTTTTTCCGGGGCGGTCACACCCAGCAGGGCGAGGCCGTTGCGTAATATCTGGCGTACCGCGAGTGCCAGCGCCAGCCGGGCGCGCGCCAGCGCAGCATCTTCCACCAGAAACCGCTCGGCGTTGTAGTAGCTGTGAAACTCGCCGGCGAGATCCTTCAGATAAAACGCCAGTATGTGTGGTGCAAGGTCGCGGGCCGCGGACTCGATGATTCCGGGATACTCCATCAACCGCCGGAGCAGCATTGCTTCATGCGTGGATACCAGCGGCGACAGATCTGCCGCAAGCAGGGCGGCATGGTCACCGCTCCATTGCGCGAGCACGCTGCAGACGCGGGCATGCGCGTACTGGATGTAGTACACGGGGTTGTCGTTGCTTTGTGATTTGGCGAGATCCAGATCGAAATCGAGATGCTGGTCGCTTTTGCGCAGCACGTAGAAAAACCGCGCCGCATCATTACCGACCTCGCTGCGCAGTTCGCGCAGTGTGACAAACTCGCCGGAGCGGGTGGACATCGAGACTTTCTGGCCGTTGCGGTAGAGCACCGCGAACTGAACCAGGGAGACATTGAAGCGCGAGGTATCCAGCCCCAGCGCTTCCAGCGCGCCCTTTACCCGCGGAATGTAGCCGTGATGGTCGGCGCCCCAGACATCAATGACCAGATCAAAACCGCGCTGGAATTTGTCGAGATGATAAGCAATGTCGCTGGCGAAGTAGGTGTATTGCCCGTTTTCGCGCTGCACGACACGGTCTTTTTCGTCGCCGAAACCGGAGGAGCGGAACCACGTGGCGCCATCCTTGACGTACAGATGCCCGCGCCGCTCCAGTTCGCGTACGGCGCTGTCCACGCGGTGCGACGTAAACAGCGAACGCTCCGAATACCACTGATCGAACGTCACGCCGAATTGTGTGAGGTCTTCGCGACAATCGTCGAGTTGCTGCGTCAGCGCGTGGTGATGCACGACTTCGTAATCCGCACCGAGCAGCGCCTTGGCTTTGGCAATCAACGCGTCGAGATGAATCTCGCGCGTGGCCTTTGCTTCGTCATCTTCACGTGTTGTATCAGGCAACGGCGGTATATCGCGCCGCACTTCGCTTGCGCTGTGCCTGTATTTCGCCCCCTGTGCCGCGTCCAGCTGCTGCGCCATATCCTTGACATAATCGCCCTGATAGGCATTGGGCGGGAATGGCACAACTTCGCCGTGCAATTCGAGATAGCGCAACCACGTCGACAGCGCAAGGATGTCCATTTGCCGACCGGCGTCATTGACGTAGTACTCCCGCGATACGTCGTAGCCCGCCGCATCGAGTATCGACGCCAGGCTTGCGCCATACGCCGCGCCGCGGCCGTGGCCGACATGGAGCGGTCCGGTCGGATTGGCGGATACAAATTCGACCAGTGTTTTCTTGCGCTGCCCCGTGTTGCTTGCGCCGTATCGTGTGCCGGCATCGAGCACGCACCCGATGACCTGCTGCTTGTAGGCAAGCGTCAGAAACAGGTTGATGAAGCCGGCGCCGGCAATTTCAGCCTTCACCACATGTGGTGACGCCGGCAGGGCGGCGACCAGTTGCTGCGCAATGGCCCGCGGATTGCCGCGCAGCTCTTTGGCGAGTTGCAGCGCAATGTTGCAGGCAAAGTCACCGTGCTGTGCCAGTTTGGGCCGGTCGAGCACGATGGCGGCGGTGGTGCCTGCAGGGGCAACCTGAGTCAGCGCGTGGCGAATCAGTCCGGCAAGCAGTGTCCGTGCATCGGCGGTTGCGGAGGTCATTTCAGCGCGGTGGAGTCAAACACATGAGCGGTGAGCGGGCGTGCCGTTGAAGCGAGCAGCGACCGTATTTTCGTCTGCCGCATTTTGTCTGTATCGGTCTGCAAAAAAGTGCGCAATTCTAGCATGCGCAGCAGTCAAAACTCCGCTGGATCGACATCGAGTGCCCAGCGTACCGTGGAGGCGCCGGGCCCGGCCAGACGGGGTTGCCATGCATTCAGAAATGCGCGCAGATCAGCACGGGTCGTGGCTTGCACCAGCAGGTGTGCGCGTTCGCGGCCCGCCTTGCGCATCATGTTGGCGGGAACCGGCTCGTAAATGGTGATGGCCGGCTTGATGCGCCGCGCCGTGTGCGCTGCATGCCCCAGAAACTGCAGCGCGGTTTTCAGTTCCCGCGCTTCCGCACGCAGCAGGGCTTGGTGTATGTAGGGCGGAAAGCCGGCTTGCCGGCGTTCCGCGAGCATTTCACGGGCAAAGGCGTCGAAATTCTGGTCGCGCAAGGCGCCATACAGCGGGTGATCGGGGAATTGCGTCTGCACCAGCACTGCGCCCCGCGTCGCGCCCCGTCCGGCGCGACCAGACACTTGCGTCAACAGAGCATACAGTCGTTCTGCGGCGCGGAAATCCATGCTGTAGAGCATGCTGTCGGTGTTGACGATGCCGACCAGATTCAGATGCGGAAAGTCATGGCCTTTGGCCAGCACCTGGGTGCCGACCAGGATATCCACCGAACGATCGTGGATACGTCCGCGCATGTCTTGCCAGGATGCCTTGGTTCTCAGCGTGTCGCGATCAATGCGCAGGACGCGGGCTGTCGGGAAATGCCGGGCCAGCGCGGTTTCGATGCGTTGTGTGCCCTGCCCGATCGGCGCGAGATCGGCATCACCGCATTCAGGGCAGGTGGCAGGCACGGGGCTTTCATGCCCGCAATGGTGGCAGCGCAGTTGATGATCACGCTGATGGAGCACCAGCCGCGCCGAGCAGCGCCGGCAGTCGGACATCCAGCCGCAACTGCCGCACATCAGCACCGGCGCGAAACCGCGCCGGTTGATGAATACCATGCTTTGCTCGCCGCGGGCGAGGCGG
>JANNHN010000399.1:0-4524 GCA_031404395.1 Betaproteobacteria bacterium | reverse complement strand
CGGCGTCCACAGTGACCAGCGTAGCGCCACACATCATGATCAGGGCGGCGAGAATTTTTTTCATGGAAATCTCCGGTAAACGACAGACCAGCACATTATAACGACGGGTACGGTGCAGCGGTGCCACTATAAATAATCAATGTAATCAATAAGATACATCACCGCACTGCGCCGCAAGATTCTTTTTCAATCCAATGCCTGCGAAAATCAAAACCGGATACCGCGATGCAGGGCCACCACACCGGCGGCGAGATTGAAATATTCGACGCGTTCCAGGCCGGCGTGTTCCATCATCTGCTTCAGCGTTTCCTGATCCGGATGCATGCGAATCGACTCGGCGAGATAGCGGTAACTGTCGGCATCATTGGCGACCAGTTTGCCCAGACGCGGCAGCATCTGGAATGAATAGGTGTCATACAGCGGCGCCAGCGGCTGCCAGACGCGCGAGAATTCGAGCACCAGCAGGCGGCCGCCAGGCCGCAGCACGCGGGTCATTTCGGCGAGTGCTGCATCCTTGTGTGTCATGTTGCGCAGGCCGAAGGCGACGCTGACGCAATCGAAGGTGGCGTCCGCAAACGGCAGTTTTTCGGCATCGCATTGCGCCGTCGGCACGATCAGGCCGGCATCGAGCAGGCGGTCGCGCCCCCGGCGCAGCATCGGGCCGTTGATGTCGGTGATGACGACGCGGCCTGCGGCGCCCACGCGCTGCGCGAACAATCGCGTCAGATCGCCGGTGCCGCCGGCAACGTCAAGCACGCGCTCACCGGGCCGCGTCATGCTTTGTTCCACCGCAAAACGTTTCCACCAACGATGCAGCCCTGCCGACATCAGGTCGTTCATCAAGTCGTAGCGGTCGGCTACGGCATCAAAAACAGCGGTGACCTTGCGCGCTTTTTCGTCCTCGGCAACTTTCTGGAATCCGAAGTCGGTGGTTTTCATTGGTGAATGGTAATTGGTGATTGGGTGATTGGTGATTTGGTGAATGGTGATTGGTGAACCGTAGCAGTAAATAGTGGGACTCCGTGTTGGCGCTTTTCCAATTACCAAATCACCCAATCACCAATCACCGTTTTTCCCGCGACACCCCGGCCGCCTGCAGGCGTTGCAGGTATTGCTGCCACATCGGTTCCTGCTGCACACCGTAGTCGTAGAGCAGATCCCAGGAATAGATGCCGTGGCCGTGGCCGCAGAACTTCTGCGGACGGTGGAAAAACCCGCAGGACCTCGCAGGGCAGGCGGAAATTCTTGCCGTCGGCAAAGGAAATTTCCAGCAGGTGCGACGCCTGGTGGAACGTGATTTCGGTGGGCTGCGGCACACCTTTGTTGAGTCCGGCCATGGTGTCAGATCAATGGAAAACAGGATTGTGGCGAACCGTGGACGTGCATCATAACCGAGACCGGGCAGCATCCGAAGGTGCTTTGCAGCGGCGCAACGATGCAATCGCGCCGTGCAGCAGATTGTCCGGAGGTTCCTTAGCGGGCGCTCTTGAGGGCGGCAGTCAGCGCCGCCGCCAGCGCGGCGGGTTCCGCGCCGCTGCGCTGCGCTACACCCGCTCGCTGCCGCGTACCCCAGATCGGTTCGGGGAAATGCGGATCGTCGCGAAAGCGCGGAATCACATGCCAGTGGACGTGCGCCACCCTGTTGCCGAGACTGGCGACATTGATCTTCAGCGGGTGCATGGCCGTGCGCAGGACGCGCTCGACTGCGAACACGACAGTCATGCAATGCGCGCGCTCCGTGTCGTCGAGATCGCTCATCTCGGCGACATGCGCATTCCAGATCACCCGGCAGAATCCGGGGTAACCCGGTTCCTCGACCAGAACCACGCAGCAACGCGCGTCCTGCCACAGGACCGGGCCACTGGGCGTTACACACAGTTCGCAGCTCAAGGTTGCTTCCCGCCAAACAGCCACGCCGAGGCGCGGTACACCAGATCAGTGCCGAGGCTCACCGCTGCTTCGCGCCATTCTGGTGCCGCCGGGCACAGGGCTTCGCGCAACTGCTGCTTGGCCGGATGATCGGGATGGCGTTTGCCGTAATGGTGCCAGCGGTTTTCTTCACGCAGGGCATGGATGACGCGCAGTGGTGCGTGCGTGCCGATTTCCTGCAACACGAATTCCAGGCGTGCTTGCGGCAATATCCGCGGCAGCGCCGCGCCCAGGCTGCCGCGGACCGTGTAGGCCGCCGGCGCGGCGCTGTCGCCGAGCACCGCGCGTTGCAGCGCATGTTCCAGTGCTGCTGTGGGTGTTGTTCCTGCGCCGGGCTCGCAGATCAGGGTGTCCTTGCCGTAGGGGCCCAACCCGGTATGCATGTCGATGCCGAACACGGTTTCTGCCGCACCCAGATGTTCCTGCAGCCAGTTGATGAAGCGGCGCGGCCCCTGTTGCAACTCGGCGCCGCCGTAGAACAGTCCGCGCGGATAACGATGCTGGCCGTGCGCGATGGCCTGGCGCACGGCATGCGCGCCGTGCCGTATGCCGGCGAGAGCGAGACGCAGCATGAAAGCATCGCGCGTCGGCGGCGAAGCCGGGTTGAGCAGCGCATCGAGTTTCTTGTACAGCGGCGGCGCACCGCTCCAGAAGCTGTCATCGAGCTGGAAATTGCGGTTGAGATCGACGTTGTTCTCGTTGGCGCGGCGCAGCCACGCCATGCCGTACGGATTGAGCACATGGATGAGGATCAGCGCGCTGCCAGCAGGCAGCGGCGGCGGAGCAGTCAGCAGCGCGAGCTGGGTCGCTGCCCCGGCGTATGCTTCGACGCCATGGACGCCGCAGACGTGGAGTACAACGCGCTGCGGCCGGCGGGCGCCCAGCCAGGCGATATCGATGGCAAGCGATTCGTCACGCGGACCGCGGGCGTCCAGCGGCAGGCTCTCGGGCGTGATGCCCGCGCGCAGCGCCAGCGTATGGAAGCGCGCACGCGCCACCGCATAGTCCGGCGAAAAGAGATCTGCGCCGGTGGTGCCTGTGCGCGGCGCTGCGCGATCAGGCAGTAGTGTAGGTAACGCGCTCGAAGTTCGCGCCACTGTCGATCAACGCAGTAAGGCGGATCTGATGGGGCAAGCCGTCGTGCATGTCGAGTACGCGGCTCGGCGTATAGGTACCGGGAGTAAGGATGATGCTCGGCGCTTCATCCGGTCCGGCGGTCAGCAACAGCGCGCGATCGTAGGCAATGTCGTTGTTCGCCACGCGCGCCGCAACCGCCTGTAATTTGGTGCGCAGCAGCTTTAAACCCATGCATATGGTGCCTTGCGCACCGACGGCAAGCCGCTGCACCTGGCCGATGTAGGTATTGCCATTGGGCGCGACCAGTCCCAGCAACTGGTTGTGCGTCAACCGGGTGCTGCTGGAAGGCCTGCTGCAAATACCCAGGATGCCGGAAGCGCTCTGATTGATGACCGCCCAGGTTTCCAGAGTGCGGCTGCGCACCGAAGCGTCGCCGACGGGACCATCGACGCGCTGGAAGCCGGCCATGTCAAAACGCTCCCGCGACGACAGCCCGGCATCGGGCGGGGCGAAGGGTTTGCCGCTGATGTTGAAATGCATGGCTGCGAGCGTGCCCGAGATCAGCACGTTGAACGACATGGGCTTGCGTTCCTCGCCGCGCGCAGTGCCCGGCGCCAGCCAGTGCCCGTTCAGGGCCTTCATCAATTTTTCGCAAACGTCGCGCGGTGTCAGGCCCAGACCCAGTTTGTCGGGGCCCTGAGTTTTAAGTGCGACAGCAGTCTGGCGCAATTTGTCGCCGATGCCGGAAAGATCCAGATAACGCAGATTGGTGCCGGCAAGGTTCTTGATTCGCCGCGCGCCTTCGCTCGATCCGAGATCCACGGCCAGCGTCAGATCGTGGTTGGCGACGACCGGTTCTGCGGAAATGCCGGCCAGTCCTACCCACTGCGCCAGCACGCGATCAACAGTACTCATTTGCAGCAGCGACAGCGCATCCGGATTGGCGCGCTGCGTGAGCACGGTCTGCAGGTAGGCCAGGTTGACGGTGCTCCTGCCCTCTGCGCCTTCGCTGACCGGTATTTGGGTGACGCCGGCGCTTTCGGCAAATGAATACAGGCGATGCAGTTGTTCCCACAGCGCGCCCGGCACATCGTAGTAGGTGCGGTTGTGCGTAATCATGGCGAAGCTGGTGCAACGCAGTGCGCGATAGCAGATCACCTCGGCGAGTTCGGCAAGCTCCGGCGCCGCCCCTGCCATGTCGGCGATCAGCGATTCATAAGCGTCGGCCAGGGTGCGCCACAAGGACACGCTGCGTTCGAAAATTTCCCTGGTGTTGTTGTCGAGCGGCAGCGGACGGCCCCAGCACTCCCGACTGCGCGCGTGTTGCGCCTCCAGTATCGTGGAGAGCAGTGTTTCCAGTATCTGCAGGCGTGCAGGGCCTTCGATCCTCGCCTCGGCCAGCAGTTTTAACTGCGTCAGCAGTTGTGCCTGACGCTGTGCCGGGTTGGCATCGGAAAGTTGTCCGAGGAACACCTGCGCGGCCTCGGGGCTGGGGATTTTCAGTAATCCGTGTGTAGC
>JANNHN010000398.1:0-2458 GCA_031404395.1 Betaproteobacteria bacterium | reverse complement strand
CATGCGGCGCGTTACAATAACGGATCGGTAATGGTTGATTGAGGATCATTTTATGGACAGCGTTGACTTACAGGTGATCAGGACTGCGCAGGAGTGGGTCGGCAGCGGGCGGCGCGTGGTGCTGGCGACCGTCGTCAAGACTTGGGGTTCGGCGCCGCGCCCGATCGGCGCGCTGTCGGCGATCCGCGACGACGGCATGGTGGTCGGCTCGGTGTCCGGAGGTTGTGTCGAAGATGACATGATCCTGCGTGTGAAAAACGGCACGCTGGCGGAGAACACGCCGACGACAACCAAATACGGCGTCTCTGCGGAAGAAGCGCAACGCTTCGGCCTGCCCTGTGGCGGCACGCTGGAACTGGTGCTGGAGCCGCTGACCGCGGCGAGCGGACTGGATGATTTGCTGGCGCGCATTGAGCGCCATGAACTGGTGTTGCGCACACTCGACATGAAAACCGGCCGCACCGGTGTCGGCCCGGCAAAATGGTCGGATCAACTGGCTTTCGACGGCGCGACGTTGGCGACGGTCTATGGTCCGCGCTGGCGGCTGCTGATCATCGGCGCGGGGCAATTATCGACCTACCTCGCGCAGATGGCGCAGGCGCTCGATTATCAGGTCACTGTCTGCGATCCGCGCGAGGAATATACGGAAACCTGGACGGTGACTGGCGCAGAATTGAAACGCGGCATGCCGGATGATGTGGTTACCGAAATGAATCTCGACGGTCACAGCGCGGTGGTGACGCTGACGCATGATCCCAAACTCGACGACCTGGCGCTGCTGGAGGCGCTGAAATCGCCGGCGTTTTACGTCGGCGCCATCGGTTCCAGAAAAAACAACGATGCGCGCCGCCAGCGTCTTGCCGAGTTCGATCTCTCGCAGCAGGAGATCGCGCGCCTGCATGGGCCGGTTGGTTTGAAGATCGGCAGCAAGACGCCGCCCGAAATCGCGGTGGCGATTCTTGCCGAGATGACTGCCATCCGCAACGGCGTCGATACCACGACTTTTGTCGAACCGCCGAAAGCAACCACGGCCGGATGCGCGGTCGATTGAGCGAGCCGGTATAGACCGGAATCGATGATGGCCGTATGCCGGGCGCCGCAGTGAAGGGCGATACATCAAAGCCGGTAACGCCGATGCCGTCGGCGACGGTGACGCTGGTGCGTAATGCGCCGGGCGGCATGGAAGTGCTGATGATGCGGCGGAACCTGCAGTCCGCATTTGTGCCCGGCATGTATGTGTTTCCCGGCGGCGGCCTCGACGATGCTGATTTATCGTTTAAAAACAACAGATTATGTTCTATTCTCGATGACGCTGCAGCAAGCGCTGCGCTGAGCGTCGCCGCCGATGGTCTCGCTTACTGGGTCGCGGCCATCCGCGAAGCTTTCGAAGAATCCGGTTTGCTGCTCGCGCGCGATCGCGCGGGCGAACTCATCATGCTCAGCGACGCGGCGGTGGCTGCGCGCTTCAATGAACATCGCCGCCGGCTCAATGCCGGTGCCGTGGATTTTGCCGAATTGCTGCGCGTGGAGAATCTGCAGCTCGCTGCCGATCAACTGACCTACTTCGCGCACTGGATCACGCCGGTCGGTTTGCCGCGGCGCTATGACACGCGGTTTTTCATGGCGGAAGCGCCGGCCGGGCAGGAGCCGTTCCAGGATGAACAGGAAACCATCGCCGCCGAATGGGTGAGCCCCGGCGTTGCGCTGTCACGGCACCGGCGCGGCGAATTTGAAATGCGCACGCCGACCGTGCGTACGCTGGAAACGTTTGCGGATTATGCGAACGTGGCTCATCTGCGCAAAGGTCTGGGCGAGATGCGTGAGGTGCGCGCAGTGCTGCCGCGTATCGGCCGCGACGGCGGGCGGATACTGCCGGGAGAGCCAGGCTACGAAGATGCGGGCGCGGGATCATGACGGCTGCGGTGCTGCCCATCGTACCGGGCGAGATGGTCGAGATTGCGCCCGACGTGCGGCGCATCACTGCACCCAACCCCGGCGTGATGACGGGGCCTGGCACCAACACCTACATACTCGGCAACGATGAACTCGCGCTGATCGATCCCGGCCCTGACGTCGACGCCCATCGCGATGCACTGCTTGCCGCGGTGGGTAAAAAGCTGCGCTGGATACTCTGCACGCACACCCATCGCGACCATTCGCCACTGGCGCATGCGCTGCAGGCGGTGACCGGTGCGCAGGTGCTGGGTTACGGCGCCGTGCCTGACGACGGCCGGCAGGATGAAACGTTCAGACCTGACCGCGCCTTGCGTGACGGCGACGTGGTGGATTGCGGCGTGTACAAGCTGCGCGCGGTGCATACGCCGGGCCATGCGTCCAACCATTTGTGTTATTTGCTCGAAGACCGCGGTGTATTGTTTACCGGCGATCACGTGATGCAGGGTTCCACTGTGGTGATTTCGCCGCCCGACGGCGACATGCAGGCTTATCTTGATTCGCT
>JANNHN010000397.1:0-18606 GCA_031404395.1 Betaproteobacteria bacterium | reverse complement strand
ACCAACGCCGGCTGGTATGCCGATCTGCCGATCAGCGGCGAACGGGTCAACGTCGACATGAAGCTGCAACTGGGCACGCTGGTGGTCGCCAGCAACATCCCGCAGAACAACGCCTGCAACATCGGCGGCTTCAGCTTCCTGAACTTCTTCGACGCCCGTAACGGCCTGCAGGTGGCCGGCTCGGCCAGCTTCGGCGCCAAACTGTCGGATTCGCTGGCGGTGGGTATCAACGTGGTGCGGCTGCCGGACGGCCGGACCGTGGTGATCGCCACCACGTCGGATGCTACACAACAGACGACGGAAGCGCCGATCCCGCCGGGCGACCCGCAGGGCCGCCGCACCAGTTGGCGTGAATTGGTGCAGTAACGGGTGCAGTAACCGCGGGGCTTTGCGGTTACGCACAGTGCGCCATGTGGAGAGGATTGCAAGACGCCAGCACGCGACGCTTGTGGGTCGCGGCCGGCCTGTCGGTGGCGGTACACGCTGCGATTGCCGTTTCGGTGCAGCGCGCAGCTTCAGTTCAATACCCGGGTGGAAACGCGTCACCGCTAACGTCTGAACAAACCGCCCTGCCGCTGTTCGCGCGGCTGGCCACCGCCCTTGGCGATTCGGTACTGCTGACGGCGGCGCCGGTGGCAACAGCGCCCGCCGAGACAGCAGTCCAGAGCGCTCCCGCCCCGCACACTGCACTCACCGCAGCCCAGGTTGACTCTGCGCCGACGGGAGCGGGCTCTGCGTATTATTTCAAGTCCTCGGAACTCGACCGCCGGCCGTTTCCGGTTAACCGCATCGAAGTGCCGGTGCCCGAATCCGCTGCCCACCAGTCCGGCGTGGTCATTCTGCGATTGCGCATCAGCGAAACGGGGCGCATTGACGACGCAAAAATCGTCATGGGCACGGGCATCGCCGACTTCGAAACCACTGCGCTGCGCGAATTTTTGAATGCCCGCTTCCACCCCGGCTACCGCGGCAATCTGCCGGTGCGCTCGGAAATGACCATTGAAGTGACGTTGAGTCCGCCGAAAAATACGGCCAGGCCGCAAACAGCGGGCGCGGGCAATACGCAGAACTAAGGAAGCGCTGAACAAGTCCTTCGACAGGCTCAGGACGAACGGTAAGTTGTTGATTCCGTTCGTGGTGATGCTGAGCGCCTGACGAAGCATCGAACCATGAGCGGAATCCACTTATTCAGCGTTTCCTTAAGCCACTTATGGCGATTGGTGCGCAAGCCCCCTGGGCAATGGAAACGTCACCCGCTCGGCAGTGCCGTCGAGCGAATCGACGGTCGTTGCACCCATGCCGCGCAGGCGTTCGACCACGGCCTGCACCAGTACCTCCGGCGCCGAGGCGCCGGCGGTAATACCGACGCAGTTCTTGCCTGACACCCATTCCGGCAGCAGTTCGCCCGCGTTATCGACCATGTAGGCCGGCACGCCCTGCTGCTCGGCGACTTCACGCAGGCGGTTGGAGTTCGAACTGTTCGGCGAGCCGACCACGATCACCACATCGCAGCGCTGCGCCAGCGCCTTGATTGCATCCTGGCGGTTTTGTGTGGCGTAACAGATATCATCTTTTTTCGGGCCGACGATTTTCGGAAAACGCCGCCGGATCGCGGCAATCGTCCGCGCCGCATCATCCATCGACAGCGTGGTTTGCGTGACGTACGCGAGATTGTCCTCGTCCTGAACCTGCAGTCCGGCAACATCATCGGGGCCTTCGACCAGATGCATGCCGCCGGCGCTCTGCCCCATCGTGCCCTCGACTTCCGGATGGCCGCGATGACCGATCATGATGATTTCGCGACCCTGATCGCGCATCTTGGCGACTTCAACATGGACCTTGGTCACCAGCGGGCAGGTGGCGTCAAATACCTTGAGTCCGCGCGCTTCGGCTTCGCGGCGCACCATCTGCGATACGCCGTGCGCGCTGAAAATCACCGTGCTGCCGGCGGGAACCTCTGCCAGCTCTTCGACGAATACCGCGCCTTTGGTGCGCAGATCATTGACCACAAACTTGTTGTGTACGACTTCATGGCGCACATAGATCGGCGCGCCGTGCAATTGCAGCGCGCGTTCGACGATCTCGATGGCGCGATCAACGCCGGCGCAGAAACCACGGGGATTGGCGAGCAGGACTTGCATGGCGGGGATTATAACGCGGGCGACCGTCCTGGCCGCGCCGTGCCCATAATTAATTAAATAAAATCAACAGGTTATATATCTTTCTGTGGCGCACCGACGTCCCGCAAGCCGTCCCAGATCAGCAGCGCAGCGCCGCAGGTAATCGCCGCATCCGCCACATTGAACGCCGGCCAGTGCCAGCCGAAGGCATGGAAATCCAGAAAATCCGCGACGGCGCCGATACTCACGCGATCAATCACATTGCCGATGGCGCCGCCGAGCACCAGGCTCAGCGCCAGACAAAACAGCGTTTGCTGCGGATAACGTCGCAGCAAATAAACAATCCAGATCGATGCGATCAGCGCAATGCCGATGAAAAATTCGCGCTGCCAGCCGCTCATCCCGGCAAGAAAACTGAACGCCGCACCGCGGTTGTACACCAGTACCAGATTGAAAAAAGGCGTGACTTCCACCGGCGCTTTGCCCGCCAGCGCCGCAATCGCCGCGTATTTGGTGAGTTGATCCAGAATGACCACCACCCCGGAAATCAGCAGCCACCGCCGCATCACGCGTAACTCCGTGGCTCGCCCGCACCGTAGAGGTTGGCTGTACAGCGATTGCACAATTGCGGATGGTTTGCGTCATGGCCGACGTCCGCCCGGTAATGCCAGCAGCGCTCGCATTTCACATACGGGCTGGCGCTGACCTTCAGCCGCACCGTCGGCAGCACAGTTTCCAGCGCGTCGCCGGGTTTGCCGGCATGCACCGTGGCGCGCGAAGTGATGAACACAAAGCGCAAATCATCACCGAACGAGCGCAGCAATTCCGCGGACCCGCCATCGGCATACAAATCGAGATCACCGGCCAGCGACGAACCGATCTTGCCTGCGGCCCGCAGTTCCTCCAGCCGTTTGGTGACGTCGCCACGCAACGTGCGCAACTGCGTCCAGCGTCCGCGCAGCACGTCGGCGTCGCGCGGCAAATCCAGCTTAAGCCAGGTCTGCTCAAATATGCTGCCCCGCCCCGGCGACAATACTTCCCATACCTCCTCGGCGGTGAACGACAGGATCGGCGCCATCAGCCGCGTCAAGGCATGGGTAATCTGGTAGAGCGCGTTCTGCGCCGAACGCCGCGCGCGCGAAGCGGCCGGCGCGGTGTACAGCCGATCCTTGAGGATGTCGAGATAAAAACCACCGAGTTCCTCCGAGCAGAAAGTCTGCAGGCGCTGCGCGACCTGGTGAAACTCGTATTCGCCGTAATGACCGGAGTTGCGCGGTTTTTTGTTACCCAGCTCGGACGGCACCAGCGCCGATTGCAGATCAGCCAGCATCACCAGCGCATAACGATCGATCTCCAGCCATTCATCGACGGGCAGCGCATCACGCTGAGCGTCAAAATCCGCCAGGTTCGCCAGCAGGAAGCGCAGCGTGTTGCGGATGCGGCGATACGATTCGACCACGCGCTTGAGAATTTCCTTCGAGATCGACAGTTCGCCTGAATAATCCGTGCTCGCCACCCACAGCCGCAGAATATCGGCGCCGAGCTCGTCCATCACCTGTTGCGGCACGATGACGTTACCCTTGGACTTGCTCATCTTGCGGCCTTCGCCATCGACCACAAAGCCGTGGGTCAGCAGCGCGTCGTACGGCGCACGGCCATCGGTCATGCACGCCGTCAGCAGCGACGAATGGAACCAGCCGCGGTGCTGATCCGAGCCTTCGAGGTACAGATCTGCCGGGAACGCACTCTGCGCCGCATGCGAACCGCGCAGTACGGTCAGGTGCGTGGTGCCGGAATCGAACCACACATCCAGCGTATCCTTGATCTTTTCGTATTGCGCAGCGTCGGCGCCCAACAGTTCCGCGGCATCGACCGCCTGCCACGCTTCGATACCGCCCTGCTCAACGCGCTGTGCCACGGTCTCCAGCAGTTCCAGCGTGCGTGGATGCAGCGCCCCGGTTTCTTTATGCACGAAGAACGGCATCGGCACGCCCCACTGCCGCTGCCGCGACAGCGTCCAGTCCGGGCGGCTGGCGATCATGCCGTGCAGCCGCGCCTTCCCCCACGACGGGAAAAAGCGCGTCGCCTCCACGGCGCGCAACGCCGTTGTACGCAGCGTTTCCGCCGGCTTCACGCCGTTGTAGCCAGGCACATCCTCCATGCCGGCGAACCACTGCGTGGTGGCGCGCAGGATGATCGGCGTCTTGTGCCGCCAGCAATGCATGTAACTGTGGGTGTAATTTTCTTTCGCGAACAACACACCCTGCTCTGCCATGTGCGCAACGATCTGCGGATTCGCTTTCCAGATCATCTGCCCACCGAACAGCGGCAACGCTTCGGCATATTTGCCGCCGCCCAGCACCGGCGTGAGGATTTCATCGTCCTTCATGCCGTAGCGGCGGCACGACTGAAAGTCTTCGACGCCGTAAGCCGGCGCGGAATGCACGATGCCGGTACCGGTGTCGAGCGTCACGTAATCGCCCAGATACACCGGCGACAACCGGTCGTAGAACGGATGACGGAAGTTGATTTTTTCCAGCGCAGCACCCTTGCAGGCAGCCAGCGTGCGTCCGGTCAGTCCGTAACGCGCCAGACACGCGTCCTGCAGGTCGGCGGCGAGGATCAGCAGTCCCTTGCCGGTATCGACAAGGTTGTAGGTAAATTCGGGATGCACGTTGAGCGCCTGATTCGCCGGCACTGTCCACGGTGTTGTAGTCCAGATCACCAAATGGCCCGGCTTGTCCGGCAATGATTTCAGCCCGAACGCTTGCGCCACCTTGTCTGGTTCGGCAAATGGAAATCCGACGTCGATCGCGATGTCCTTGCGATCTTCGTATTCGACTTCGGCCTCGGCCAGCGCCGAGCCGCAGTCAAAACACCAGTTCACCGGCTTCAGGCCGCGATAGACATAACCTTTTTTCAGCAAGACGCCGAGGGCGCGGATTTCATCGGCCTCGTTCTTGTAAGCCATTGTTAAATAAGAATTATTCCACTCTCCCAGCACGCCCAGCCGCTGAAAATCCTGCTTCTGGCGCGCCACCTGTTCGGTGGCGTAGGCGCGGCACAGCTTTTGCGTTTCCGCGGTCGGCAGATTTTTGCCGTGCAGTTTTTCGATCTGCACTTCGATCGGCATGCCGTGGCAATCCCAGCCCGGCACGTACGGCGCGTCGAAACCCGACAGCGCTTTCGATTTGACGATGATGTCCTTGAGGATTTTGTTGACGGCGTGGCCGATATGGATATCGCCATTGGCGTAGGGCGGGCCGTCGTGCAGCACGAAACGCGGGCGCCCGCGGCTCGCCTCGCGGATGCGCTGATAGACGCGTTGCTCCTGCCAGCGCGCGAGCATCTGCGGTTCGCGTTTGGCCAGGTCGCCGCGCATCGGAAACGGTGTATCCGGAAGATTCAGTGTTTTCTTGTAGTCAGTCATGATTCTGTGTTGTTCCGGGGAATCGCTGTGCGGCGCTGCCGTTCTTGTTCACGCTCACCTTCCTGCTCACTTTCCTGTACCGGCAACGGCCAGCGCTGCATCGTGCCGTTCAAAAAAACCGCGCGCATCGGCCACGTCGCGTGCAATCTGCTGCTGCAACGTTTCAATATCCACGTACTTCGCTTCGTCGCGGAATTTATGCAGAAAATCCACCCGCACCTGCTCGCCGTAAATCTCCGCGCCGAAATCAAACAAGTACACCTCCAGCACCGGCGGCGCCCCCTGCGCCTTCACCGTCGGCCGCACGCCGAGACTCGCCACCCCGCGCAGCCGTTCGCCGCCGGCACGATGGAATTCCACCGCAAAAATTCCGGAGAGCGGCGGCCGGTTGTGCTTCATCTGCACATTGGCCGTCGGAAACCCGAGCTTGCGTCCCAACTGGTCACCGTGCACCACGCGCCCGCGGATGCTGTACGGACGCCCCAGCAACCGCGCCGCCCTGACCGCATCACCCGCCATCAGCGCATCGCGCACCGCCGTACTCGACACCCGTTCGCCGTCGAGCAATACGGTAGACATGGCTTCCACCTCGTAACCGTGACGCGGCGCAAACGCCTCCAGCATCGCCAGGTCACCGACGCGACGCGCGCCAAAACGAAAATCGTCGCCGACCTGCAACCAGCGCACGCCCATCCCGCGCACCAGGATGCGCTCGATGAACTCCTGCGCAGTCACCTGCGCCAGCGCAAAGTTAAAGCGGCAGACCTGCACCCGATCAACCCCGTGCTGCGCCAGCAATTCGAGCTTCTCACGCAATGTGGTCAATCGCACTGGCGCCTGATCCGGCGCAAAAAATTCGCGCGGATGCGGCTCAAACGTCATCACGCACGCGGACAATCCGCGCGCCGACGCCGCGGTGCGCAACCGGGCAAGCATCGTCTGATGGCCGAGATGGACGCCGTCGAAGTTGCCGATGGTCAGAGCGACGGGACTGGCAGCAGCATCCGGAATGCTGCGCAGGATTTGCATAGCACCTGCTTGCACACGCTAAAAGCCTGAATTTTAGCGTGTTTTCACAACACGGGGGCAGCGCCTGTGCTGTTTATGACTCAGCTCTGCTCCGCCACGTCGAGCGCAGGACGACGACGGAACAGCGGCAGCGGCCGCTCAACCGAGGTCTGGTACGCCTCGGTGAAGTCACTGAAGGCCGCCAGTGCCGCCTGCGCGCCGCGAAGCAAGTCCCCTTGGGGGGCATCCTGCCCGTCGTTGAGCAGGAATGCATCGAAACCGCAGCGCGACAGGTAGAAGAGCTGGTCGCGTTGGATGTCGCCGATGGCGCGCAATTCACCCTTCCAGCCGTAGCGTTCGCGCAGCAGGCGCGCAATCGAATAACCGCGGCCATCGGTGAATAACGGAAAGTTGACGGCGATCAGGCTGAACGCTTCCAGGCTGTCCGCAATCTGTACCGGATCATCGTCGCCGTCGAGCCAGACCCCGAGGCGTCCGGCACTGCGCGCGAGCAATCCGCCAGCCGTGGCCTGCCACAGCGCCAACGGCACCAGAATATCGCCCAACATCGGAATGTCAGGCAGGCTGCCGTCTGCACCCGGATCAAACCGCTGCCAGTTGTCGGCTGCGATGGTCGCGTTTTTGATCAGCGTTGCCATAAACCTGCTCCCTGAAGGGTTCGATGCCGATGCGGCGCACGACGTCGATGAAGCGCTCGGCCTCGCTGTCACGTCGCTGCAGATACGTTTTGATCAGTTTTTCGATGAAATCCGGCACTTCCTCCTGCGACACCGAAGGCCCCAGCACTTTACCCAGCGCAGCCTCGTTGCCCTGCGCGCCGCCGATCGAAATCTGGTAGAACTCCGCGCCCTGCTTGTCGACGCCGAGTATGCCGATGTGCCCGACGTGGTGGTGGCCGCAGGAATTCATGCAGCCGGAGATATTGAGATCGAGCTCGCCGATGTCGTGCTGGTAATCGAGATCGTCAAACCGGCGCTGGATGGCTTCCGCCACCGGGATCGACTTGGCGTTCGCCAGGGAGCAGAAATCTCCGCCAGGGCAGGCGATGATATTGGTGATCAGACCGATGTTGGGCGTGGCCAGGCCCAGCGCTTTGGCTGCCTGCCACAACGCGTGCAGATCAGACTGCCGCACGTCGGCAAGAATCAGGTTCTGCTCGTGTGACACACGCAGTTCGCCGAAGCTGTAGCGTTCAGCGAGGTCGGCCACAGCGTCCATCTGTTCTGCAGTCGCGTCGCCCGGCGGCACCCCGGTTTTTTTCAGTGACAGCGTGACCGCCGCGTAGCCCGGTACCTGGTGCGCATGCGCGTTGCGACGCGCCCAGTTGGCGAAACCGCGATCATTCGCCAGCGCCTGTGTGTACGGCACCGACAATGCATCAAGCGCCTGATACTGCGGGCGCGTAAAACGCCCGGTCACGCGCGTGACTTCTTCCGCCGTCAACGTTGCCGGGCCATCCTTGAGATGCACCCACTCGGCATCGACCTGCGCACGGAAAACCTCGGGCGTCAGCTCTTTGACGAGGATCTTGATACGAGCCTTGTACTTGTTGTCGCGCCGGCCAAAGCGGTTATAGACCCGCAGGATGGCGTCGAGATAGCTCAGCAAATGCGGCCACGGCAAAAATTCGCATATCGCCGCGCCGATGACCGGCGTGCGACCGAGACCGCCGCCTACCAGCACCCGAAAACCGGTCTCGCCGCTTGCATTGCGCACCGCCTGCAAGCCGATGTCGTGCACCTGCACCGCGGCGCGATCATTTTCCGCACCGGACACCGCAATCTTGAATTTGCGCGGCAGGTAAGCGAATTCGGGATGGAAAGTGGACCACTGGCGGATCAGTTCGCACCACACCAGCGGATCGACAAGCTCGTCCGGCGCGATGCCGGCGAAATGGTCGGTCGTCGTATTACGTACGCAATTGCCGCTGGTCTGAATCGCGTGCATCTGCACCGTAGCGAGGTGCGCCAGGATGTCGGGCACATCCTCCAGCTTCGGCCAGTTGAACTGGATGTTCTGCCGGGTGCTGAAATGACCGTAGCCGCGATCCCATTTGCGCGCAATGTAAGCGAGTGCCCGCAACTGCCGGGCCGCCAGCAGACCATAGGGGATGGCGACCCGGAGCATGGGTGCAAATCTTTGAATATAAAGACCATTTTGCAAGCGCACCGGCCGGAAATTGTCCTCCGACAGTGTACCGGCCAGAAAACGCCGGGTCTGGTCGCGAAACTGCGCAACCCGCTCATCCACCAGTTTTTGGTCCACCGCATCGTAGAGATACATTTGTGGTGCCTGTTAATGCAACGATGTCGATGGTAGTGACCCCCTTATATATCTTCAAAGAATATGATATTAATAATAAAGACTTTATTGTTATATCAGTGACAAATATAGGGGTAACTCATTGAATTTACAGCAATTACGTTATTTGCGTGAGATCGCACGCAACGGCTTGAAAGTGTCGGATGCGGCGGAAACGCTATTCACCTCACAGCCGGGCATCAGCAAGCAGATCCGCCTGCTCGAGGAAGAGCTGGGCGTGACCATCCTCGTGCGCAACGGCAAGCGCATCACCGCACTCACCGAACCGGGCTGCATCGTTGTCGACATTGCCGAGCGCATCCTGCAGGACACCGACAACCTGCGCGCCGTCGGCCGCGAGTTCAACGCGGGCGACCGCGGCACACTGGTCATCGCCACCACGCACACCCAGGCGCGCTACGCACTGCCGCCGGTGGTTGCGCGCTTCACGCGGCGCTACCCGCAAGTACGCCTGATATTGCGCGAAGGCAGCCCGGCGCACATCGCGACCCTGCTCCGCGATGGCGCCGCCGATCTCGGCATCGCCACCGAAGCCGACGAAGCGTTTACTGATCTGGTCACACTGCCCTGCGCGCAATGGACCCGCGCCGTGATCACCCCGCTGCAACATCCGCTGCTTGATGCCGGACCGCTGACGCTGAAAAAAATTGCTGCGTATCCGCTGATCACCTACGACTTCGCGCTCACGCCCAACTCGCCGATCCGGCGCGCGTTTGACAACGCCGGGATACAGCCCAACGTCGTGCTCACCGCCATCGCTGCCGACGTCATCAAAACCTATGTCGAAATGGGCATGGGCATCGGCATCCTCGCCAAAATGGCTTTTGATCCGGCGCGCGACCACGGCGTGCGTCTGATTGACGCAGATCATCTGTTTGATGCCAGCACTACGCGCATCGCGCTGCGGCGCAATGCCTATGTGCGCGGGTACATATTCGATTTCATCGAAATGTTTTCACCGAAACTGGGCCGTGATGTGGTCAACGCCGCGTTGACGACGACTGCCGCCGGCTGAGCTTCATGCCGTCAGCCGCGCAACCGGTGGTCGCGAGCCTTTACAATCCAATGGCCCCTGCGGTAGCGTATCAGGCACGGAATGCGGGAACAGGCCGGTATTCTCCCGGTGTCCCCCGGTTTTTCCAGCTGGTCTTTTCCAATTTGTCATGTGATCAAACCTGCCGACCTATCAGGATAAAACCATGATTGATTTGAGCCCCTCCCGCACACGTCGCGTCGTGATCGGATTTGCCGCCCAGTTACACGGGAGTCTGGCCATCACGCCACACCCTGCCACCAACCGTATCTCAGCCCGGCTGCTCAGCCGGC
The DNA here is from genome assembly GCA_031404395.1 of Betaproteobacteria bacterium. GTDB lineage: Bacteria > Pseudomonadota > Gammaproteobacteria > Burkholderiales > SG8-41. Next base: position 8,379 of record JANNHN010000397.1, on the reverse strand, counting down.
TGAAAAAAAGAAACATCATGTCCCGCACCTCGTCGCACCTCCCGTCGCTGCTCCACCGCCTGTTTCGCCTCGCCCTCGCCACCATCACTGCCGTCGTTCTGACCGCTCTCGCCGCCGCACCGGCGCTCGCCCAGCAGCAAATCCTCAAGATCACCACCATTCCCGAGGAAGTCGCCACCGAGCAGACGCGCAAGTTCGGCCCGATTACAAAATATCTCGAACGCGTGCTCGCCATGAAGGTCGAGTTCACGCCGGTGAACGATTACCCGGCCGCGGTCGAAGCACTCGTCAACAAGCAGGTCGATGTGGTGTGGTTTGGCGGCTTCACGCATGTGCAGGCGCAACTGCGTTCCGGCGGCAAGATCATCCCGATCGCCCAGCGTGAGGAAGACACCCAGTTCCGCTCCGTGTTCATCACCCAGACCGATTCCGGCATCAAGACTTTGACCGACCTCAAAGGCAAACAGGTGAGTTTCGGCTCGGCGTCGAGCACCTCCGGCCACCTGATGCCGCGCAGCTTCCTGTTGCAGGCCAATATCGACCCCGACAAGGATTTCAGGCGCGTCGCCTACTCGGGCGCCCATGACGCGACCATCGCCTCCGTCGTCGGCGGCCGCGTCGATGCGGCAGCGCTCGACATCACCGTGTGGCGCCGGTTCGTCGAAGACAGGAAAGTGGATACCGCGAAAGTCCACGTGTTCTTCACCACGCCGCCGTATTACAACTACAACTGGTCGGTGCATGCCGACATGCCCGCCGCGCTGCGCGAGCGCATCACCAAAGCGCTGCTCGATCTGTCGATGGCCACGCCGGAAGGCAAGGAAATTCTCACCTTGAACCGCGCCACCAAATACATCGCCACCAGGCCGGAGAACTATCGCGATCTGGAAGCCGCCGGACGCAGCGCGGGCCTCATCAAGTAACTCCCGCGGCATTAACGACATGCGTATTACCATCGAGGGACTTGCGGCGCGCCATCCGGCCACCGCCACCGGCAGCGCGCCGGTGCTGAAGCCGCTGACGCTCGCCATCGCGCCCGGCGAGCAGGTCGCCATCATCGGTCCGTCCGGCGCCGGCAAAACCACGCTGCTGTATGCGCTGGCGTGTGCGCTCAAGCCCGCCGCCGGGCGCCTCGAGCTTGACGGCATCAATCCGTGGGCCCTTCCCGTCGCGCAACTCCAGAAACTGCGCGGCAGGCTGTTCCTCGCGCCACAGACACCGCCGCTGCCGCCACGACAACGGGTCATCACCTCGGTGCTGGCCGCGCGGCTACCGCAGCAATCGCTGCTCGCCAGCCTGCGCTCGCTGTTCTACCCGACGCACATCGCGGATGCCGAAGCGGCTCTGGCGCGCTTCGATCTTGCCGGCAAACTGTGGCATCGCGTCGATCGTCTGTCAGGCGGCGAACGTCAGCGCGTCGGCCTCGCGCGGGCGCTGCTGTCCAGGGCCACGCTGTGGCTGATTGATGAACCGCTGTCGTCGCTTGATCCGTCCCGGGCCACGCTCGCCATCAAGTCCCTGACACAGTCCGCGCAGGATTGCGGGGCCACCCTCGTCACGACACTGCACCAGGTCGATGTCGCCACACGCTTTCCGCGCATCATCGGACTGCGCGATGGCGAAATGCAGTTCGATCTGCCGGCGCGGGAAGTCACTCCCGGGCAGTTGGCGGCGCTCTACGCCCGGCGCGAACACGAACTGCCGGGCGCGCCACCTGTGAGCGGAGACGATGCGCCCGGCGGAACACCGCCGGCAGCGATGTATTGCCGATAATTGCCCGCATTGAACTCCACCGCCGCTACCTCTGTTTCTGTCCTTACGCCGCAGTTACGCGACCCGGCATGGCTGTCGCGCGTGTTCTGGATCTGCGCGGCGCTGGTGCTGCTGGCGCCGGCCCTCGTCCTCACGGAATTCAAGCCATGGATGCTGTTTGAGCCGAATGCCCTGAAAGCGACGCGACACTTTCTCGGCGACTTTTTCCCGCCGAAGATCGAAGGGGAATTCCTGCTCATGGTGGCGCGCGAATGCTGGCGCACCGTCGCCATCGCCACCGCCGGCATGACGCTGGCGCTGTTGATCGCGATTCCACTCACGCTCATTTCAACGAGCGCGCTTTCCATCTCGGCGCTGCCGGGACGCATGCATGCCATGCCTTTCGTCGTGCGTCAGGCGACGCGCTGGCTGCTCATCCTGCTGCGCAGCGTACCCGAACTGGTGTGGGCGCTGGTGTTCGTGCGCGTCGTCGGACTGGGTCCCACCGCCGGCGTGCTGGCCATTGCGCTCACCTACAGCGGCATGCTCGGCAAGGTCTATGGCGAAATCCTCGAAAGCGACGAGTCCCATGCCACCAACACGCTGCTGCGCAACGGCGCCGGCCGCCTGCAGGCCTTTTGCTACGGCCTGCTGCCGCAGAGCGCCGCCGAGTTGACCAGCTATACGGTTTATCGCTGGGAATGTGCGATCCGCTCCTCCGCCGTCCTCGGCTTTGTCGGCGCCGGCGGGCTGGGCCAGCAAATGGACAACTCCATGAAAATGTTCCAGGGCGCTGAAGTCGCGACCATGCTGATCGTGTTCATGCTGCTGGTGGGACTCGCCGACTACGCGAGCGCCTGGCTGCGGCGGGTGCTGGCATGAGCGGCGCATCCGCAAAACCGCCGGTCACCGCCGCGAACGAAATCTATCGGCTGCCGCCGAAGATTTTTGATGCGCGCTGTGCCGCATGCTGGTTCATGCTCGCTCTGGCCGCGCTGACGGTCGCCAGCTTCTGGACGCTCGATCTGCAGTGGGCAAAATTTCTGTCTGCCGATGCCGCGCGCAGAATGGGCCGGTTTCTGGGTGAATTGCTGTCGCCCGCCGCAAATCCGGCGTTTCTGTGGAAACTCACGGTGGCGAGCGTGGAGACCATCGCCATGTCGGCGCTGGGCACGTTGCTCGCCGCGATTGCAGGCCTCGCGCTCGCGCTGCCGGCCAGCCGCACCCATGCCGCCGACCCGGCCCGGTGGCGTATCCCGACACGACTCATCCTCAACGGATTGCGCTCGATTCCGGAGCTGGTGTGGGCGGCGCTGCTGATCATTGCCGCCGGGCTCGGCCCCTTCGCCGGAACGCTGGCGCTGGCATTGCACACCACGGGCGTATTGGGACGCCTGTTTGCCGAGGCCATTGAAAACGCCCCGCCGGGCCCCGCATTCGCGCTGCGGGTACAGGGCGTGCCCGCGGGCCGGGTGTTTCTCTACTCCACGCTCGCCCAGATACTGCCGCAACTGCTGTCGTACACGCTGTATCGCTGGGAAAACAATATCCGCGCGGCTGCGATATTGGGCGTGGTCGGCGGTGGCGGACTGGGGGCGATGCTCGCGTTCCACATGGGGCTGTTTCACATGAATGAAACAAGCACCGTGCTGATGGCCATGATGCTGCTGGTCGCGCTCGTGGATTTCACGTCCTATCTCTCGCGGCGCCTGCTGCAGCGGTAGCAGCAAAATCTGTTTTTGCGTTATCCCGCTGCACGCCGGGCAAAGTCATTCCAGCGAAACCCCAGCCCCCACAAGCTGGCGAAATAAGCGCCGCTGCCGGCAACCACCAGCAGCGTCAATCGCCCCACGCGCTCCAGCGCACCCGCTGTCAGCCAGCTCGCATCGGTGCCGGACAATAACCAGAGCACCACGCCCATCACATAAACCGCCAGCGCCAGTTTCAGCATGAAACCGCCCCAGCCGGGCAGCGGCCTGTAAATGGCACGGCGGCGCAATCCGCGCAGCAGCAGGCCCGCATTGAGGCAGGCGCCAAGACTGATGGAGAGTGCCAGCCCGGCGTGGCGCAATTCCCAGATGAATAACAGATTCATCAACTGCGTGGCTGCCAGCGTGATGATGGCAATCCGCACCGGCGTGCGGATGTCCTGCTGCGCATAAAACCCGGGCGCCAGTACCTTCACCGCAATCAAGCCGACCAAACCTATGGCATAGGCAACAACGGCAAGGCGGGTATTGATGACGTCGGTCGCAGTGAACGCGCCGTAATGGAACAGCGTCGTCACCAGCGGCAATGCCAGCAACGCCAGTGCGGCGGCGGCCGGCGCCGCCAGCAGCAGCGTCAGCCGCAGTCCCCAGTCCAGCAGATCCGAATAAGCCTGCGGCGACTTCTCCGCATAGCTGCGCGACAGACTGGGCAGCAGTACCGTGCCCAGTGCGACGCCCAGCAACCCGGCCGGAAATTCCATCAGGCGATCGGCAAAGTACAGCCAGGTAACGCTGCCGGTAATCAGGAATGACGCAAAAATATTATTGATCAGCAAACTGATCTGTCCGACGGATACGCCGAACACCGCGGGCGCCATCTGTTTCAACACGCGCCGCACGCCTTCGTCACGAATATCCAGACGGAACCGCGGCAACATGCCGATGCGCGCCAAAAACGGGATTTGAAACACGAGTTGCAGCGCACCGCCGACAAAAACCGCCCACGCCAGCGCTTTCACCGGCGGATCAAACCACGGCGCCGCAAACAGCGCGAAGCCGATGAACGACAGATTGAGCAACACCGGGGTGAAAGCCGGCACAGCAAAGCGGCTCCAGGTGTTGAGGATGCCGCCGGCGAACGCGGTCAATGCGATGAACAGGATGTACGGAAACACAATGCGCAGCAGATCGACCGTCAGTTCAAATTTTTCCGGGGTCGCGACAAAGCCGGGAGCGCTGATGGTGATGATCAACGATGCTGCCGCGATGCCGAGCAGCGTAATCACCACCAGCGCCAGCGTCAGCACCGCGGCCACGTGATCGACCAGCAAGCGCGTGGCCGCTTCGCCGCGGCGATTCTTGTATTCCGCAAGGATCGGCACAAAAGCCTGCGAGAACGCGCCTTCGGCAAACAGCCGGCGCAACAGGTTGGGAATCTTGAAGGCGACGAAAAATGCGTCGGTCATCAGCCCGACGCCGAAGATGCGGGCAATCACCGCATCGCGCACGAAGCCGAGAATGCGCGACAGCAGCGTCATACTGCTGATAGTAGCTAACGCATTGATTAAATTCATTTTTTACTGTATTGACGGGTGGGCAGCGTTACTACCGGTGACTTGCGGAACAGGCGGTTTTTCTTTATCATTACGCCCTTTTTCCGAACGAAATCCGGAGTTTACATGGCCAATATCGCTTCAGCCAAAAAAGCAGCACGCCAGGCCGTCAAACGCCGCGCCAGCAACACGTCACAACGCTCCACGCTGCGTACCGCAATCAAGGAGGTACGCAAAGCCATCGCAGCCGGCGACAAGGCCGCCGCCAAGGCCGTATTCCAGCGCTCGGTAAGCACGATCGATTCGATCGCCGACAAGGATATCCTGCACAAGAACACTGCGGCGCGTTACAAGAGCCGCTTGTCCGCCGCCGTCAAGGCGATGGCGTAACGTCGCAGGCTCCGGCGGGAATCGTTCCAGTCGCAATGGCGACCGGTTCCGGTTGTTAATACGCAGACCCGGATATTCAGCAATCGACGGGCTGCTCCTTGTCCGCAGCCGCGGCTGCCGCCTCTGCGGCAATGTCCTCCGGCCGCCTAGCCTTGCGTCCCGGGCGTAGTTTCAACTGGTTGTCGCGAGCGAATTGCAGCAGAAATGTATAGGCTGCCGGATCGCGATTTTCGAGGATGCGATCAACCGCAACGCAGCGCACGCCGCCGGCAATGATCGGCTTGAGAAACGGCGAATAGGCCAGATAACCCTCTTCGCTGAATACCGACAGCATGCCGCTCAGCCGTTCAGCCCAGTCGCTGGGCCGGAACGTTTCGCCGGATTCAGTGATGCCCTGGATGACGATTTCGGGCGAACCTTCGAACATGAAACGACCCCTGTTTTCAGGGATAAAAGTCTAACAGAACACCCCTGATTACGCTCTCTGGCGCAGGGGAAATATCGCTTGCCAAGCAATTCCAGGTTGGATAAGAATAGCTGAATCGGCGGCGTCAGGCCGCCGTCTGTTTTTGTGGAGATGGATCATGTCGCATGTCATGAACACCTATGGTCGGCTGCCGGTCACGTTTGAGCGTGGCGAGGGCGTATGGCTCTGGGACACCGCGGGCAAGCGTTATCTCGACGCACTGGCCGGCGTCGCCGTCTGCGGGCTGGGTCATTGCCACCCGAAGTTCACCGCCACGCTGCAGGCACAGGTGGGCAAACTGGTGCACACCTCCAACATCTACGGCATTGCGCTCCAGGAGCAACTCGCCGACCGTCTTGCCGCGCTGTCGGGCATGGACAACGTGTTTTTCTGCAATTCGGGTTGCGAAGCCAATGAGGCGGCGATCAAACTGGCGCGGCTCTATGGCCACCAGAAGGGCATCGAAGCGCCCGCCATCGTGGTCATGGAGAATGCGTTCCATGGCCGCACGATTGCCACCCTGTCGGCCACCGGCAACCGCAAGGTGCAGGCCGGTTTCGAACCGCTGGTTTCAGGATTCGTGCGCGTGCCGTTTGACGATCTCGAAGCCGTGCGGCGCGTCGCCGAAAACAACCGCAATGTTGTCGCCGTGCTGGTGGAGCTGATCCAGGGCGAAGGCGGCGTCACCGTCTGTCACGACAATTACCTGCGCGGCCTGCGCGAAATCTGCGACGCCAACGGCTGGCTGCTGATGCTCGACGAAGTGCAGACCGGCATCGGCCGCACCGGCAAGTGGTTCGCGTTCCAGCACTCCGGCGTAAAACCCGACGTCATGCCACTCGCCAAAGGCCTCGGTAACGGCGTGCCCATCGGCGCCTGTCTTGCCGCCGGCGCTGCCGCACAGTTATTCAAGCCCGGCAGCCACGGCTCGACCTTCGGCGGCAATCCGCTCGCTTGCGCCGCAGCGCTGTCCACACTCGCCATCATCGATGAAGAAGACCTGATGCAGAATGCAGTCGCCATCGGCGACTTCATCCGCAAGGAACTGGGTGACCGGCTCAAAGGCCTGCCTGGCGTGCGCGCCATCCGCGGCAAAGGTCTGATGATCGGCATCGAACTCGACAAGCCGTGCAAGGACGTGGTCAATCTCGCGCTCGCCGCCGGCCTGCTGGTCAACGTCACCGCCGACAATGTGATCCGGCTGCTGCCGCCGCTCACCTATACGCGTGAACATGCGTTGCATCTGCTCGACAGTCTGACGCCCATCATCAAAAACGAGCTCGCAAAACAAGCTGCACCGCAATCCGCGGCGGCCTGATCTGCGTCCGCCGGTCTATCGCTGAAACGCCATGCAACTGCGCCACTTTCTTCAATTTCGCGATTTCAGCGCCGACGAACTCAATTACGTGTTCGCCCGCACGCGCTGGATCAAGGAGCGGTTCAAGCGCTACGAACCGCACCTGCCGCTGCACGACCGCACGCTGGCGATGATTTTCGAGAAAAATTCCACACGCACCCGCGTCTCATTCGAGGCCGGCATGCTGCAGATGGGCGGCACCGTCATCAACCTCACCTCGCGCGAGACCCAGATCAGCCGCGGCGAGCCGATTGAGGATGTGGCGCGGGTCGTCACGCGTATGGTCGATCTGGTGATGATCCGCACCTTCGAGCAGGAAATCATCGACCGCTTCGCCGCCTATTCGCGGGTGCCGGTGATCAACGGCCTGACCAACGAATACCACCCCTGCCAGATCCTCGCCGACATCTACACCTTCATCGAGCATCGCGGCGACATCCGCGGCAAGACCGTGGCGTGGATCGGCGATTCCAACAACGTCTGCAACACCTGGCTGCAGGCGGCGGAGGCGCTCGACTTCAATGTGCATGTCTCGACGCCGCCCGGTTACGAGGTCGAACCCGAGCGCGCCGGCCTCCACGGCACCGGCCACTACGCGGAATTCAAGGATCCGATGGCCGCCGCGAAAGGTGCGGATCTCGTCACCACCGACGTGTGGACCAGCATGGGCTTTGAAGCTGAAAATGCGGAGCGCATGCGCGACTTCGAGGACTGGTGCGTCGATGCCGACATGATGCGCGCCGCCGGCAAGAAATCCCTGTTCATGCACTGCCTGCCGGCGCACCGCGGCGAGGAAGTCACCGCCGAAGTCATCGACGGCCCGCACAGCGTGGTCTGGGACGAAGCAGAGAATCGTCTTCACGCGCAAAAGGCGTTGATGGAATTTTTGTTGCTGGGGAAAGTGGATGATTAAGTAATCATGAAAAAAACCAATAAAATCAACAAGGTAGTGCTTGCCTACTCCGGCGGCCTCGACACCTCGGTCATCCTCAAATGGCTGCAGGATGTCTATGACTGCGAAGTCATCACCTTCACCGCTGACATCGGCCAGGGCGAAGAACTCGCGCCGGCGCGCAAAAAAGCGCAGATGTTCGGCGTCAAACAAATTTTTGTCGAAGACCTGCGCGAGGAATTCGTGCGTGACTTCGTGTT
>JANNHN010000396.1:0-7665 GCA_031404395.1 Betaproteobacteria bacterium | reverse complement strand
CACACGCCTGGTCGCGGTGCTGGAAAAGTGCCAGGCGGCGCTCAATGAAGCGCGCCCGGTGCGGTCGCTGGCTCTGTCCGTGGAAGAGCGCGCGATACTGAAGCCGCTGTGCCTGATTACCGCCAAGCCGACCATGTATGTCGCGAATGTGCGCGAAGGCGGTTTCGAGGGCAACCCGCACCTGGACGCGGTGTTGGCACTGGCGAGCCGCGAGAAAGCCCCGGTGGTGGCCGTGTGCGCCGCGATCGAGGCTGAAATCGGCGACATGAGCGATGAAGACAAGGCGATTTTCCTGGCGGACATGGGCATGCAGGAGCCCGGGCTCAACCGCGTCATCAGTGCCGGTTATACGCTGCTCGGGCTGCTGACTTATTTCACCGTCGGCCCGAAAGAGGTGCGTGCGTGGACCATCCATCGGGGCGACACTGCGCCGCAGGCGGCGGGGGCGATACATACCGACTTTGAAAAGGGATTCATCCGTGCTGAAGTGATCGCTTACGACGATTACATCGTCTGCAAGGGTGAGCTGGGCGCGAAGGAAGCCGGCAAGATGCGGCTCGAGGGCAAGGATTACATCGTCAAGGACGGCGACGTGATGCATTTCCGCTTTAACGTGTAGTTTTTTCACGACATTTCACGGTCAACGTGTAGTCATTCCACGATACCTCGCGGCACTGTTTCATCCGCCGGTTCAGGTCTATACTTGCGCGCATTGCAGGGCGATGACGAGGAGGCAGGCAATGCGCAAACACCCCGGTTTTCATTTACTGATCATTGCAGTGGCTGTCGCGTTCATCAGCGGGTGCACTGGTCTCGGCGGGCAGCATGACGCCGACGGTTTGCTCAACGCTGTCGCGCTCGATGATGTCGGTGCGGTGCGCTCGGCCGTCAGTCGCGGTGTCAGTCCCAATCAGCGCATCGCGGCGCCCGGTTATTCTGCAGGAGCTCCGCTGCTGGCTCTGGCGGCGCGCGGCGGATCGGTGCAGGTCGTGCGTTACCTCATCTCGGCCGGCGCGGACGTCAACGCGCGCACCCCGGTCAACGAAACGCCGCTGATGCTGGCGGCGTATTTCCGTGAAGGCGAAAGTGGATCGGCCGCCGAGCGCCACGATGAAGCGATGCGCATTCTGGTCGAGGCGGGCGCGCAAATCGAGAACCATCCGCACCATTACACGCCACTGGCTTATGCGGCGTACAACAACCGTCAAAAAGCTTTACGTTTTCTGATTGAGCGCGGCGCCCGGGTCGATGCCGACGCGCGCGACCGGGTCATTTACGTCAACACGCCGCTGATGATGGCGGCGATCCAGGGGCATCGCGACATCGTGCGCATGCTGTTGCGCGCAGGCGCGGATCCACTGGTGCGCGTGCATCTGGGCAGTACCGCACGGGAGTTCGCCATCAAATACCGCCATTCCCATGTCGAGCCGCTGATTGCCTGCGCCGAAGCGCTGCCGCCCGGCATGCGTTATGCACAGCGTTGCGAAGGGAACGTCGCAACCCGCTAGGGGGTCTCTGCAGAACCGTAACTAACGCCACGCGACAAAGTAATCGCGCAGGTGTTCGGAAGTGACCTAGCGGCGGCGCCCGCCGCCGAGTATCGATCCCAGCACACCGCGGATGATCTCGCGCCCCACCTGCGAGCCGATGGCGCGCGCGGCACTTTTTGCCGCCATTTCGACGACGCCATCACGCCGCCCGCCGCGCGGGCCGGTGGAGCCGCCGAGCAGATCGCCCAGCGCGCCGAGCATCCCGCCGGAGGCGCCTTGCGGGGCAGCGGCGGCCGGCTGCGCAGCTTGCTGTTCCTTTACCCGCTGCGCCAGTTTTTCGTAGGCAGACTCGCGATCCTCGACTTTGTCGTAGACGCCGGCGAGCAGCGACCCTTTGATGGTTGCTGCGCGTTCTTCGGCGGTGACCGCACCCAGCCGGCTGCCCGGCGGCAGCACGAACGCGCGCTCGACCACGCAGGGCCGGCCCTTCTCGTCGAGCAGCGACACCAGCGCTTCGCCGACACCGAGCTCGGTGATGGCCGCTTCGACATCGAGCTTGGGATTGGCGCGCAGCGTGGTCGCCGCGCTTTTGACCGCCTTCTGGTCACGCGGGGTAAAGGCGCGCAGCGCGTGCTGCACGCGGTTGCCGAGCTGGCCCAGCACGGTTTCCGGGATGTCCAGCGGATTCTGGGTGACGAAGTACACGCCGACGCCCTTGGAGCGGATCAGTCTCACCAATTGTTCTATTTTTTCAAGCAACGCCTGCGGCGTGTCGTTGAACAGCAGGTGCGCCTCGTCGAAGAAAAATACCAGTTTCGGTTTTTCCGGATCGCCGATTTCGGGAAGCTGTTCAAACAGCTCGGACAGCATCCACAGCAGGAAGGTGGCGTAGAGCTTGGGCGAATTCATCAGCTTGTCGGCGGCGAGGATGTTGATGACGCCGCGCCCTTTGGCGTCGGTCTGCATCAGGTCCTGGATATTGAGCGCCGGTTCGGCGAAGAATTTGTCGCCGCCCTGTTGTTCGATCTCCAGCAGACCACGCTGGATGGCGCCGATCGATGCGGCCGAAACGTTGCCGTACTGGGTGGTGAAGTTTTTTGCGTTCTCACCGACATGCTGCAGCATCGCGCGCAGATCCTTCAGGTCGAGCAGCAGCATCCCGTTGTCATCGGCAATCTTGAACACCAGCGCCAGCACGCCCTGCTGGGTGTCGTTGAGATTGAGCAGCCGCGCCAGCAGCAGCGGGCCCATCTCGGAAATCGTCGATCGCGCCGGGTGGCCCTGGGTGCCGAACACGTCCCAGAACACCACCGGGCAGCCCTCATAGACAAAATCAGCGATCTCCAGCTGCTTGATGCGTTCCTCGATTTTCGGCCTGGGCTCGCCCTTCTGCGACAGGCCGGCGAGATCGCCTTTGACGTCCGCCATGAACACCGGCACGCCGATTTTCGACAGACCTTCGGCGATGCGCTGCAGGGTCACCGTCTTGCCGGTGCCGGTGGCGCCGGCGATCAGGCCATGGCGATTGGCAAGACCGGGCAGCAGAAACAATTCCTGAGCGGATTTGGCGACGAGCAGAGGTGCGACCATGACAGGTTCCCGATTTCGCTATGATAAAATTTCAATAATTTTAACGGGTTATCGGAAATCGGGTTAACAGAAACTTATGGCCGGACATTCCAAGTGGGCGAACATCCAGCACCGCAAGGGCCGGCAGGACGCCAAGCGCGGCAAGATTTTTACACGCCTGATCAAGGAGATCACGGTTTCCGCGCGCATGGGCGGGGGTGACCCCGCGAGCAACCCGCGGCTGCGGCTGGCGATGGACAAGGCCTACGACAACAATATGCCCAAGGACAACGTCGAGCGCGCGATCAAGCGCGGCACCGGCGACCTCGAAGGCGTGAACTATGAGGAAATCCGCTACGAGGGTTACGGCATTGCCGGCGCTGCGGTGATCGTCGATTGCATGACCGACAACCGCACCCGCACTGTCGCCGACGTGCGCCATGCCTTCACTAAATACGGCGGCAATCTCGGCACCGACGGCTCGGTGGCGTTCCTGTTCAAGCATTGCGGGCAGATGGTGTTCGCGCCGGGTACCGATGAAGGCAAGCTGATGGACGCCGCCATCGAGGCCGGTGCCGAAGATGTTTTGACCAACGCCGACGGCAGCATGGAGGTCATTACCGGCCCTGCCGAATTCTCCGCGGTGCGCGCTGCGCTGGTGAAAGCCGGATTCAAGCCGGAGCTGGCGGAAGTGACCATGAAGCCGATGACTGAAAACGCACTCGCCGGCGATGATGCCGCGCGCATGCACAAACTCCTGGACGCGCTCGAAGCGGTCGACGACGTGCAGGAGGTGTACACCACCGCAGTCCTCGACGAGCACGCTTGAACGCGGCCGCCACGCTGCGTATTCTCGGTATCGATCCCGGGCTGCGCGTCACCGGCTTCGGCGTCATCGAACAGACGGGGCAGCAACTGGTCTATGTCGCCAGCGGCTGCATCCGCAGCGGCGAGGGCGCATTGCCGCAGCGCCTCAAGGTGCTGCTCGAAGGGCTGCAGGAAGTGATTGCGGCATACCGCCCGCACTGCGTCGCTGTCGAGCAGGTTTTTGTAAATATAAATCCGCAATCAACACTGTTGCTGGGCCAGGCCCGCGGCGCGGCGATCTGCGCTGCAGTGGCCGGCAACTTGCCGGTCGCCGAGTACACCGCGCTGCAGGTCAAGCAGGCGGTGGTCGGCGCCGGCAAAGCGCGCAAGGAACAGGTGCAGGCAATGGTGCGGCGGTTGCTGAAGCTGCCCGGCGACCCCAGCCCCGACGCGGCTGACGCGCTGGCCTGCGCGATCTGCCATGCGCATGGCGGGCAGGGTTACGGCGGCGTTGGCGCAGGACGCCGGCGTCGCGGCGGAAGGCTGCGATGATCTGTATCCTGCCCGGCGACGCATGTACGCTTGCCGGGCGGTACGGCGGCGAGTCTGTTGGTACAATGACGGATCGGGCGGTCGCCCGCATAGAGGCGCTTGCTGCGCAAACCGCGGAACAGACGACATGATCGGGCGCATATCGGGACGTTTGCTGGTCAAACAGCCGCCGCAGATCACGGTGGACGTGAGCGGCGTCGGTTATGAACTCGACGTGCCGATGAGTACGCTTTATCAGTTGCCGGCGACCGGGGCGGAGGTCACGCTCTACACCCATCTGGTGGTGCGCGAGGATGTCCACCTGCTGTTCGGTTTTGCCACGGACGCCGAACGCGCATTGTTCCGGCAGTTGATCAAAATCTCCGGCGTCGGCGCACGCACCGCGTTGTCGGTGCTGTCCGGAATGTCGGTGGCGGAATTGCACGAGGCGGTGCGCGCGCAGGACGGCGCGCGCCTGACCAGGATTCCCGGCATCGGCAAAAAAACCGCTGAACGGCTGCTGCTCGAACTGCGCGACCGCCTGCCCAAGGGCGGAACGCAGCCTGCCGGCGCGGGTGTGGCTAACGGCAGCGATGTCACTAACGCGCTGAGTGCACTTGGCTACAATGACAAAGAGGTGAACTGGGCGATGGGGCAGTTGCCTGCCGGGGTCTCGGTGACCGAAGGCATACGCCAGGCGCTGAAGTTGTTGTCCAAATCGTGAAAGTACAAAACACCGCATGATCGAAACCGACCGCCTGATTGCCGCCGCACCGGCCTCCCCGCAGGAGGAGGTGATCGAACGCGCGCTGCGGCCGAAGGCGCTCGATGAATACGTCGGCCAGGAAAAAATCCGCGGCCAGTTGTCGATTTTCATCGAGGCCGCGCGCAAACGCAAAGAGGCGCTGGATCACGTGCTGCTGTTTGGGCCGCCGGGGCTGGGCAAGACCACGCTCGCGCACATCATCGCGCACGAGATGGGCGTCAATCTGCGGCATACCTCCGGCCCGGTGCTGGAACGCGCCGGCGACCTCGCGGCGATGCTGACCAACCTCGAACCGAACGACGTGCTGTTCATCGACGAAATCCACCGCCTGTCGCCGGTGGTCGAGGAAATCCTCTACCCCGCGCTCGAGGATTACCAGATCGACATCATGATCGGCGAAGGACCGGCGGCGCGCTCGGTCAAGCTCGACCTGCCGCCGTTCACGCTGATCGGCGCTACCACGCGGGCCGGCATGCTCACCAATCCGCTGCGCGACCGTTTCGGCATCGTCGCGCGGCTGGAGTTTTATTCGACCGATGAGCTGACCCGGATCGTCAAGCGTTCGGCACGGCTGCTGGAGGTGGAGATCGACGGCGAAGGCGCCGGTGAACTGGCAAGCCGTGCCCGCGGCACGCCGCGCATCTCCAACCGCCTGCTGCGCCGTGTCCGCGATTACGCCGAGGTGCGCGCAGAAGGCCGGATCACGCGTGCGGTGGCCGACGACGCGCTGAAAATGCTCGATGTCGATCCGGTCGGCCTTGATGTCATGGACCGCAAGCTGCTGCGCGCCGTCATCGACAAGTTCGACGGCGGGCCGGTCGGCATCGACAATCTGGCCGCAGCGATTGGTGAAGAGCGTGACACCATCGAGGACGTGCTCGAGCCCTATCTCATCCAGCAGGGCTACCTGCAGCGCACGCCGCGCGGACGCGTCGCCACGGCGTCGGCCTATCGCCATTTCGGTTTGGCCCAACCCGCGCGGACGGGCACGAGCGACCTCTGGAACGAGTAATGTTTTTCCAGATCGAGGCCACTACCCACTGCACATTCGTATGTTTTTACTGCGCCGGACGGGACATGCCGCAACGGCACATGACCTGGCCGGTATTCGAGCGCATTCTGGCGGGCATCCCGGCCGGACAGCATGTCGTATCGTTGCAGGGCGAGGGAGAACCGACGCTGCATCCCCGGTTCTGGGACATGGTGGCGGCGGTCCGGTTGCGCGGATTTGCGCCGACGACAATTACCAACGGCTACGAGATTGACGCCGCGCGCATGGCCGCGGAACTGCCCGATGTCGCCGTCTCGCTGGATACGCTGGATGAGGCAGAGGCCACCCGGATCGGACGCCTCAAGCTGCCCCGCGTGCTGGCGAACCTGGAGCGGTTGGTGGAATTCATGGGACCCGGGCGGATACGCATCATGACGGTCAATTATGGCCAGGACCTCTCCGCGCTCAGGCATTTCCTGAAGGGGAAGCGGATCGACCGGCACATCGTGCAGCCCCTGCAGCGCAAGGACGACTATGCCCGCCGTTACCCGGAACGGGTGTCCGCCGGCGGCCTCTATCATTACCAATGCCGCTTCCTGCAGGCGCCGGTGATGCGGTTCTATGACATCACTGGACGCGAGTTGCCGTGCTGTTTCATCAAGGACACGTCGTCGTTCACGTCGATCGACGCGCTGGCCGGCGATCTTGCGCGCGGTGTCGTGCCGCAGCCCTGTTCAGGATGTCACGAGATCATGCATCACTCGCCGACAGACGCCGCCCGCCCGGCGGACAGGGCGGCGCCATGACGGTTTTTATAACACATTGTTTTAATTGAATAAATTGTCAAAACGGCCGCGCGCGGCTGCAGCATCCGCTGACCGCCATGGCAGCGCGTTTTCGACGGCGCAACCCTTTTCGTGGCCGGTGCGCGTTTATTACGAAGACACCGATGCGGGCGGCGTGGTGTTTTATGCCAATTACCTGCGTTTCATGGAGCGCGCCCGCACCGAGTGGCTGCGCGATCAGGGGTTCGAGCAACCGCTGCTGGCGGAACAGCAGCGCGTGTTGTTCGTGGTGCGGGCGGTGCAGATCGATTATCTGCGACCGTCGCGGTTTGACGACAGCTTGCGGGTGACGGTGGAAGTGGATAACGTCGGCGGCAGCCGCATCCGGTTTTTGCAACGTGTGCTGCGCGGGGACGAGGAGATCGTGCGGGCGACGGTTGATGTGGTGTGTGTCAATGCTGATACATTCAAGCCGGCGCGCGTGCCCCGGGAGTTGCGCATAACGACAGGCAGCAAAATAACGGGAAACCCAGAGTGAACGCGACACTTACCCATGATATGTCGGTGCTCAGCCTGATCACCGGCGCGAGCCTGCCGGTGCAACTGGTGATGGCCATACTGATGCTGTCATCGTTGTTTTCCTGGTATTACATTTTTCTCAAAATCTTCGTTTTGCGGCGGACAACGCAGCAGACGGCGGAGTTCGAGCGCCAGTTCTGGAGCGGC
>JANNHN010000395.1:0-2202 GCA_031404395.1 Betaproteobacteria bacterium | reverse complement strand
GCCTCTCCCGCGACCGCGGTAAGTCACGCCGCGCGCAGTGGCACCACGTTGCTCGCGGTCAGAGCGTCGAGGTAATCCGCCCACTTCTGCAGCTGCGCGCGCCATTCCAGCGCATTGTTTTCATTCAACAATGTGCCGCGGTAAAAATCCCGCGGCAATCCGCGGCGCACCGCCCCGCTTCTCGTAAAATACGACGCCATGAAACCGGAAACGCCGTTCTCCGCGCATACCCCGATGATGCAGCAGTACCTGCGCATCAAGTCCGAACATCCGGATCTGCTGGTGTTCTACCGCATGGGGGATTTCTACGAGTTGTTCTTCGACGATGCCGAGCGCGCGTCGCGGCTGCTCGACATCACGCTGACCACGCGCGGCGAATCGGCGGGCACACCGATCAAGATGGCCGGCGTGCCGTACCACGCCGTCGATCAGTATCTGGCAAAGCTGGTGAAACTCGGCGAGTCGGTGGCGATCTGCGAACAGATCGGCGATCCGGCCACGGCCAAAGGCCCGGTCGAGCGCAAGGTGATGCGTATCGTCACGCCGGGCACGCTGACCGAATCGGCGCTGCTCGACGACAAGAGCGACAACCTGCTGCTCACCGCGCACCGCGCCGGCAACGTGCTCGGTCTCGCCTGGCTGTCGCTCGCCTCCGGACGTTTTTCCGCGATGGAAACGGCGCCGGCCAACTGGGCTGCGGAAATCGAACGCCTGCGCCCGGCCGAAATTCTGCTCGCGTAAGAAGCGACTCTGCCCGAAGGCGAGGCCGGTGTCGCGGTGCGCCGCCTGCCGCCGTGGCGTTTTGATGCGGATACGGCGCACCGTGCGCTGTGTGCGCAGTTCGGCACGCACGACCTGAGCGGTTTCGGCGCCGAGGGGTTGCATGCCGCGGTGGCCGCCGCGGGCGCACTGCTGGAATACGCGCGCTCAACCCAGGGCAGCGCCATCGCCCACGTCGCAGCACTCACCATCGAAACCGAGCGCGCTTACGTGCGCATGGACCCTGCCACGCGGCGCAATCTGGAATTGACTGAAACCATCCGCGGCGAACCCGCACCGACGCTGCTGTCACTGCTCGACACCTGCGCCACCGGCATGGGCAGCAGGCGGCTGCGCCACGCGCTGCATCATCCGCTGACGGACCGGGCGCGCCTGCAGATGCTGCATGGCGCAGTCGCCGCACTGCTCGCCGGTGATCGTCACCAAAAAACCCATGCGGTACTGCGGCGGTTTTCCGATGTCGAGCGCATTACCGCGCGCATCGCGCTGGTCTCCGCCCGCCCGCGCGACCTCTCCGGGCTGCGTGAATCACTGCAGCGTCTGCCGGATCTGCTCGCTGCACTGGATGACGCCGCCGGCGACCATCTGTCGACACTGGCCGCCGATCTCGCGCCGCAGCCGGCACTGGCCACCCTGCTCGCTGCCGCCATCAAGCCGGAGCCCGCCGCGGTCGTGCGCGAAGGCGGGGTCATCGCCGACGGCTACGACGCCGAACTCGACGAACTGCGCGGCATCCAGGACCACTGCGGCGAATTCCTCGCTGCACTCGAAATCCGCGAACGCGAGCGCACCGGCATCACCACGCTGAAAGTCGAATACAACCGTGTGCACGGTTTTTATATCGAGGTCACCCGTGCGCAATCTGCAAAAGTGCCGGATGATTACCGCCGCCGGCAAACCCTGAAAAATGCCGAACGCTACATCACGCCGGAACTGAAAACATTCGAGGACAAGGCGTTGTCGGCGCAGGATCGCGCGCTGGCGCGCGAAAAATTGCTCTATGAACAACTGTTGAGTGTACTGGCGCCGCACATCTCCGCACTGCAGCGGCTGGCGGCAGCGCTCGCCGAGATCGACCTGCTGTGCGCCTACGCGGCACGCGCCGCGACATCCGGCTGGGCCATGCCCGAATTCACCGACGAGGCCGTCATCGAAATCGAAGGCGGGCGGCACCCGGTGGTCGAAGCGCAGGTCAATCCGTTCATCGCCAATGACACGCGGCTGTCGGGTGCGCGCCGCATGCTGCTGATCACCGGCCCCAACATGGGCGGCAAATCGACGTACATGCGGCAGACGGCGCTGATTGCGCTGCTCGCGCACTGCGGCTCGTTCGTGCCGGCGACACGCGCGCGCATCGGCCCGCTGGACCGCATTTTCACGCGCATCGGCGCCGCCGACGATCTCGCCGGCGGACGTTCGACC
>JANNHN010000394.1:0-18224 GCA_031404395.1 Betaproteobacteria bacterium | reverse complement strand
ACGCCGGAACAAAGCGCCGGACTCGCCGGACGCGACCGGCGGGCGGTGGAAGAAGAGGTTGCCGATGTGCTGCTCTATCTGCTGCGGCTGACCGACGTGCTCGGCATCGATCCGCTGCGCGCCGCACAACGTAAACTGGCGGTCAACGCGCGCAAATATCCGGTCGCGGTGGCTCGGGGATCGGCCAGTAAATATTCACGCCGCTGAACGCGCGGACAGGCGGTTATAATCCGGACTGCGTGCGCATTGCCGCAGCCACCGTGCCGCACCTGCGCCATCCCCTGTCCACGATCCCATGAGTCACTACAAACATCACGTATTTTTCTGCTGCAACCAGCGCGAGGCCGGCGCGCGCTGCTGCAACAACCATGGTGCGCAGGATGTGCGCGACTATGCCAAGCAGAAAATCAAGGACCTCAGGTTGTCGGGGCCGGGCAAGGTGCGCATCAACCAGGCGGGTTGCCTCGACCGCTGTGACGAAGGCCCGATCCTGGTCATCTATCCGGAAGCCGTCTGGTACACCTACGTTGACCGCGAAGACATCGACGAGATCGTCAGCGAGCATCTCCAGCACGGTCGCGTCGTCGAGCGGTTGAAGATCTGAATTTTAAAAGGCGTGAAAAGTGAACGGGTGAACGAGTGAATACCCCCTCCCCGGCCCTGCTTCGCTTCAAGTGTGCCCTTGTCCCCCGGGTAACGGGGAGGGGGTTCACGGGGTTACTCGCCCACTGATTTCGTTCACCCCTTTACCCCTTCACCCTTCACGCCCCATGTCCCCGTCCACACTGGAACGCCTGATCATCGCCGGTCCCGCAGGTGCGCTGGAAACCGACATCAACGATCCGGGTGAGCCGCGGCGCGGCATTGCGCTGATCGCTCATCCCAATCCGGTGCAGGGCGGCACCAAAGACAACAAGGTAGTTACCACGCTGGCCAAGACGTTATTCGGCCTGGGTTATGTTGCGGTGCGCCCGAATTTCCGCGGTGTCGGCGCCAGCGCCGGCCGTTTTGATGAAGGCAACGGCGAAACCGAAGATATGCTTGCCGTAGCGCGTTATTTCCAGTCGCGCTTCGGTGCTCTGCCGCTGCTGCTGGCGGGGTTTTCATTTGGCGCTTTCGTGCAAACCCGCGTCGCACAGACACTGCCCGCAGAAAAACTCGTCCTCATCGGCCCCGCCGTCAACCGTTTCCCGGCAGCCACCGCACCGGCAAACACGCTGATCATCCACGGTGAAGTCGATGATGTGGTGCCGCTCTCCGCAGTGTTCGACTGGGCGCGGCCGCAGCAATTGCCGGTGGTGGTCGTGCCGGGCGGCGAACATTTTTTTCATGGACGGCTGCATGTACTCGCGCAGATCGTCCAGCGCCACTGCGCATGAGCGCCGCTGCACCGCTGACAGCCACAGGGTTGCGCAAATCGTACGGGGCGAATGAAGTCGTCTGCGGTCTGGATTTCGCCTTGCAGCGCGGTGAATGCTTCGGATTGCTCGGACCCAACGGCGCAGGCAAGACCACCACGCTGCGGTTATGTCTGGGGCTGACCGATCCTGACAGCGGCACCATCACCACGCTGGCCAAACCGGTACCGGCACAGGCGCGCGAAGCACGGCAACGCATCGGCGTGGTGCCGCAATTCGACAATCTTGATCCGGATTTCACGATCCGCGAGAACCTGCTGATCTTCGGTCGCTACTTCGACATTCCCGATCAGCAGATCCGCGCGCGCATTCCCGACCTGCTCGAATTCGCGGGGCTGTCTGCCCGCGCCGATGCACGCATCCAGACATTGTCCGGCGGCATGAAACGCCGGCTGACCCTGGCGCGCGCGCTGATCAATGATCCCGAGCTGATATTTCTCGATGAACCCACTACCGGTCTCGATCCGCAGGCGCGCCATGTCATCTGGGAGCGGCTGCGCAATCTGCTGAAGCAGGGCAAGACGCTGCTGCTGACCACGCACTTCATGGAAGAAGCCGAACGGCTGTGCAGCCGGGTCGCCATCATGGATCACGGGCGCATCATCGCGGAAGGCGCGCCGGATGCATTGATCGTACAGCACATCGAGCCGCAGGTTGTTGAGGTGTACGGCGAGGACGCACCTGCGTGGGCGGAACACCACGGGCGGGCAATGACGGAGCGCTGCGAGACCACCGGCGAGACCATCTTCTGCTACACGCACGACCCCGCGCCGCTGATCGCCGACCTCGACGCACGCAACGGCCTGCGTTATCTGCACCGCCGCGCCAGCCTCGAGGACGTGTTCCTGAAACTCACCGGACGCGAGTTGCGCGACTGACATGACCCGCAAACACTGGAACCTGCCGCAGTTCAGCATGCGTTTCGCCCATATCTGGCGGCGCAATCTGCTGGTCTGGCGCAAACTGGCAATCCCGTCGATGCTCGGCAATCTCGCCGATCCCCTGCTCTACCTGTTCGGCCTGGGCTATGGCCTCGGTCGCATGCTCGATGACGTCGGCGGCATGTCGTACATCGGTTTTCTTGCCGCAGGCATCGTCTGCTCCAGCACCATGATGAGCGCGTCGTTCGAGGCCATGTATTCGGCGTTTTCGCGCATGCATGTGCAGAAAACCTGGGAGGCCATACTCAATGCGCCGCTGACGCTGGATGACGTCATGCTCGGCGAACTGGTGTGGGCGGCCAGCAAGAGTTTTCTGTCGGGAACCGCGGTGCTGATCGTCGCCACCGCGCTCGGCCTGGTGCCTTCGCCGCTAGCCATTGCCGTGGTGCCGCTGATATTCCTGACCGGCCTCGCCTTCGCCGGGCTGGGTCTGATCATGACCGCGCTGTCGCCCAGCTACGATTTTTTCATGTATTACTTCACGCTGTGCGTGACGCCGATGATGCTGCTTTGCGGCGTGTTCTTCCCCCTCACCGAGCTGCCGCCGGCAGCGCAGGCCTTTGCGCAAATGCTGCCGCTGACCCATGCGGTCGGCCTGGCACGCCCCCTGGTCAACGGCGAGGTGCCGCCGTCATGGCCGCTGCACATCGCCGTGCTGGCCGTTTATGCGGTCGGCAGTTTTTATATTGCACTGGCGCTGACCCGGCGCCGGCTTCTGCAGTAATATCGCCCGCATGCTCTGGATAAAATCCCTCCACATTTTCTTCGTCATCGCCTGGTTCGCCGGCCTGTTCTATATGCCGCGCATCCTGGTCAATCTGGCGATGGAAGACAATGACGCGGCCCGCGCGCGGCTGCTGCTGATGGCGCGCAAGCTTTACCGTTTCATGACCCTGATCGCCGTGCCGGCGCTCGCCTTCGGGCTGTGGCTGTGGCTGGGCTACGGGTACACCGGCGGCTGGCTGCACGCCAAACTGGTCCTCGTTATCCTGCTGATCGGTTATCACCACGCCTGCGGCAGCCTGCTGCGAAAATTCGAGCAGAACCGCAACACGCACTCACACGTCTGGTTCCGCTGGTTCAACGAGGTGCCGGTGCTGATCCTGCTGGCGACGGTCATCCTCGTCGTGCTGAAGCCGTTTTAGGCTTCATGCAACGACTCACCGCAATCCTTGCGTCGATTCTTGCCCTTACTCTCGCGCTGTGCGCCCCCGCCCGCGCGACGGATGCACGCATCATCGTCCAGCAATCGCCGCTGGCAGGGTTCCAGTATTACGGCGGCAAAGCCCTGTGGGATACGATGCGCACCGGCGATGCGCTGACGCTGGTACGCGAACCGCAGAATCCGCACGACGCCAACGCCGTGCGCGTCGAATGGCGGGGCCAGCCGCTGGGTTACGTGCCGCGCCGCGAGAACAGCGATGTCGCACGGCAGATGGATCGCGGCGCGCCGGTGAAAGCGCGCATCAGCCGGCTGAAGGAAGCGCACAATCCGTGGCAACGCATCGAGTTCGAGGTCTATGTCGATCTTGCTTCGGCAAAGCCTTGACTCAATCCGGCCCTGAAATGGAAAATTTTTTCGCCACCTGCCCGCGCGGCCTCGAAGGCGTGCTCGCCACGGAGCTGACGGAGCTCACGGCTGTGGAGGTGCGCCCGGTCGATGGCGGCGTCGGTTTCCGCGGCCATTATGCGTTGTGTTACCGGATTAACCTCGAAAGCCGCATCGCCAGTCGCGTGTTATGGCGCATCGGCCACTGCCGCTACCGCGATGAAAATGACATTTACAACGCCGCGCGCAAACTGCGCTGGGCTCAGTGGTTCGGTGCGCAGCAGACCATCCGCGTCGATACCGCGGCCATCAAAAGCCCCCTGCGCAGCCTTGATTTCGTCACGCTGCGCGTCAAGGATGCCGTCTGCGATGTGCTGCGCGAAACCGAAGGCGTGCGGCCCAGTGTCGATACCCGCCAGCCCGACATACGCATCCATGTGTTCCTGACCCGCGACGAAGCAGTGTTTTATCTCGATACTTCGGGTGAGGCGCTGTTCAAACGCGGCTGGCGCACAGCGACTGGCGAAGCGCCGCTGCGCGAGAACCTCGCTGCGGGCATCCTGCGGCTCGCCGGTTGGACGCCGGAACAGGTGCTGCTCGATCCGATGTGCGGCAGCGGCACCTTCCTCATCGAAGCCATGTTGATGGCCATGCGCCGCGCGCCGGGTCTCCATCGCAGCTTTGGCTTCGAGAAACTGCGTAATTTCGACCGCCAGGCCTGGGAGTCACTGCGTCAGCAGGTGGCAGCGCAAGAAAATAAATCAATAAAAACAATATGTTATGGATACGACCGCAGCGGCGATGCCATCGCGCAAGCGCGTGAGAATGTTGCTGCGCTGGGCCTGGAAAACCATATTGCGCTGAAACAATGCAGCTTTGAAGATTCGAAACCGCCGGCGCCGGCAGGCCTGCTGATCACCAATCCGCCGTACGGTGTGCGCCTCGAAGAACTCGACGAACTCGCCGCGTGGTATCCGAAGCTCGGCGACATCCTGAAACAACGTTACAGCGGCTGGACCGCCTATATCCTGACTGCCGACCTGCGTCTCACCAAACTGATGCGCCTACAGGCATCGCGGCGCACACCACTCTACAACGGCGCGCTCGAATGCCGGTTGTTCAAGTATGAGCTGGTCGCGGGCAGCATGCGCAAAGACACGGCAGTAAAGTCAGTCCAGTCCTGATCATCCGCGCAAGGCGCGGATGATCAGCGACGCGCCGATCAGCAGCAACAACACGCTGATCACCTTGAGCAGTGCTTCGCGCGAGACCCGCAGCTGGATGCGATGCCCCGCCCACAATCCGCCCAGCGCGAACGGTAACAGACTCAGGAAACCAGTCACGCGATCCATCAGCATCAGGCCGCCGACGAGAAAGACCAGCGCGCGGATCGCCGTTGACAGCAATACCATGTTGGACAGCGTCGCGCGCAGCACGGCCTTGTCGGGCAGCCGTCGCGACAGGTAGATCGCATAGGGCGGTGCGCCGGCGCCGAACAGCGTGCCGGTCGCCCCACCGCAGAATCCGGAAAACACAGCCCAGGGATGACGGGCAATGCCGGCGGGTCCCGCGACTGTGCGCAGCGAGTAGGCACCGTAACCGCACAGAAAAATCCCGAACGCGATGATGGTCGCCTGCTGCGGCAGCGTCACCAGCGCAGTGACGCCGGCAATGGCGCCGGCCAGCGAAAACGGCGCCATCCATTTCAGTTCCCCGCGGTCAGCATCGCGTGAAAAGCGCACGCCCAGCGCCAGCGCCGCTGACACATCAAGCAGCACGCACATCGGCAACACAAAATCGAGTGGAAAGAAGAATGACAGCGCCGGCACGGTAAACAGCGCCGCACCGAACGCAGTAATACCGAAGATGACATAGGCGCCGGCGATGATGGCCGCGCAGGCCGCCCAGGTCGGCAGGTCGAAAGGGAAAATCATCAAAAGCGCCTGACTGTTAGGCGCTCTAAAAGAAACGCCGGCCCGCGGGCCGGCGTCGCCGCCTCCGCAACGGGCGCAGCTCAGACAAGGTTCAGATGCTCAATACCGGTCATGGTGTCCTTGTCCTTGGCGGCTTTGCCGTTCAGCTTGATATTCAGGCGCAGCTCGTTCATCGAGTCTGCATTGCGCAGCGCATCTTCGTAGCTGATTTCGCCGGCCTCGAAAAGATCAAACAGATGCTGGTCGAAGGTCTGCATGCCCAGTTCGCGAGATTTGGCCATGATGCCCTTGATCTCATGCACCTCACCCTTGAAAATCATGTCGGAGATCAGCGGCGAATTGAGCAGAATCTCGACCGCAGCCGCACGTCCTTTGCCGTCTTTCTTCGGGATCAGGCGTTGCGAGATCAGCGCGCGGATGTTCAGCGACAAATCCATCAGCAACTGGTGTCTGCGCTCTTCCGGGAAGAAATTGATGATCCGGTCCAGCGCCTGGTTGGCGCTGTTGGCATGCAGTGTGGCCATCGCCAGATGGCCGGTTTCAGCAAAGGCAATGGCATGATCCATGGTTTCGCGATCACGGATTTCGCCGATCAGGATCACATCGGGCGCCTGGCGCAACGTGTTTTTCAGCGCGGCACTCCATGAGTCGGTATCGACGCCGACTTCGCGCTGGGTAATCACGCAGTTCTTGTGGTCATGCACATATTCAACCGGATCCTCGATGGTAATGATATGGCCATAGCTGTTTTCATTGCGGTAACCGAGCATCGCGGCCAGCGATGTCGATTTGCCCGAGCCCGTGCCGCCGACCATGATGACCAGGCCGCGCTTGGTCATCACCACGTCCTTCAACACCGCCGGCAGCTTCAGATCCTCAAACTTCGGGATCGACGTGTTGATGGTCCGCAGCACCATGCCCACGCGGCCCATCTGTATGAATGCGTTGACGCGGAACCGGCCAATGTCGCCGGGGCTGACTGCGAAGTTGCATTCCTTGGTGGCCTCGAACTCGCCCGCCTGCTTGTCATTCATGATGCCGCGCGCCAGCTCCGCAGTGTGCTGCGCCGTCAACGTCTGCTGCGCCACCGGCGTCATTTTGCCGTCAAGCTTGATCGCCGGCGGAAAACCCACCGTAATGAACAGGTCGGAGGCCTTTTTCGAGACCATCGCCCGCAGCAGATCGTGCATGAATTTGACTGCCTGTTCTCTTTCCATGCGTTTCTCCCTTCGTTATTCGTGTTGCACGTGCAAATCGTCCACCGGTCAGCGGAACGAATCCTTGTTCATGGCCTTGCTGCGCGCCTCATCAACCGAAACGATATTGCGCTTCACCAGATCCTGCAGATTCTGATCCAGCGTCTGCATGCCCAGCTGCGCGCCGGTCTGGATCGCCGAATACATCTGCGCCACCTTGTTTTCGCGGATCAGGTTGCGGATCGCCGGCGTGCCGACCATGATCTCATGCGCCGCCGCGCGACCGCTGCCGTCCTTGGTCTTCAGCAGCGTCTGCGAGATGACCGCGCGCAGCGACTCCGACAGCATCGAGCGCATCATTTCCTTTTCCTCGGCGGGAAACACGTCGATGATCCGGTCGATGGTTTTCGCCGCAGAACTGGTATGCAGCGTGCCAAACACCAGATGGCCCGTTTCGGCGGCGGTCAGCGCCAGCCGGATGG
The DNA here is from genome assembly GCA_031404395.1 of Betaproteobacteria bacterium. Taxonomy (GTDB): domain Bacteria; phylum Pseudomonadota; class Gammaproteobacteria; order Burkholderiales; family SG8-41. The sequence continues at coordinate 10,704 of JANNHN010000394.1, read as the reverse complement.
TTTCCAGATCGCGCATCTCGCCGACGAGAATGATATCGGGATCTTCGCGCAACGCCGAGCGCAGCGCGTTGGAAAACGACAGCGTGTGGGGACCGACTTCGCGCTGATTGATCAGGCATTTCTTCGATTCGTGCACGAACTCGATCGGGTCTTCCACCGTCAGGATGTGGCCCTGTTCGTTTTCATTGATATGGTTGACGATCGCCGCCAGCGTGGTCGATTTGCCCGATCCCGTCGGCCCGGTCACCAGCACCACGCCGCGCGGCTGATTGGCGATCTCGACGAACACCTTGGGCGCCTTCAGGTCCTCCAGGCTCAGCACCTTGGACGGGATCGTCCGGAATACCGCGCCGGCGCCGCGTTGCTGCACGAAGGCATTGACCCGAAATCGCGCCAGGTTGGGAATCGAGAACGAGAAGTCGCATTCGAGGTTTTCCTCGTAGAACTTGCGCTGACCGTCGTTCATGATGTCGTACACCATGGCGTGGACGTCCTTGTGCTCCAGCGACGGCAGGTTGATACGGCGTATATCGCCATGCACCCGGATCATCGGGGGCAGCCCGGAGGACAAATGCAGGTCGGAGGCTTTGTTCTTGACAGCGAAGGCCAGCAGTTCGGAAATGTCCATTTATAATTCCCTCGGGGATGGGCGGGTCAGGCCGTCATCAGCATGCAACAATGCGCTGCGACGCCTGCAACCGGGTATGCTGAAATTATGGCCACAATCGCTGCGAACTTGCAAGCCGTACACGCCCGGATTGCGCGGGCTGCGCAGGCCGCAAATCGCCTGCCGGGAGACATCCGTTTACTCGCCGTCAGCAAGACCTTTGACGCAGCGCTGGTCAATGAGGCCTGGTGTGCAGAACAGCACGCTTTCGGCGAGAATTTCGTGCAGGAAGCGATAGACAAGGTCCGTGAACTGGCCAACCCCGACATCGAGTGGCATTTCATCGGGCCGATCCAGAGCAACAAAACGCGGCTGATTGCTGAACATTTCGCCTGGGTACACAGCATCGAGCGGGAAAAAATCGCACAGCGGCTTAACGATGCACGGCCGGCGCACCTGCCCCCGCTCAACGTGCTGATCCAGGTCAATGTCAGCGGCGAGGCCAGCAAAAGCGGTATCGCGCCCGGCGGGGAACGTGCGCTGGCCGCAGTCATCCGCGCCCTGCCGCGCCTGAAGCTGCGCGGGCTGATGACCATCCCCGAACCCACCGCCGATGCTGCCGTGCAACGGGCGCGGTTCGCACACTTGCGCGAGCTGCTCCAGCCGTTACAGGCAGCAGACGCTGCGGTCGATACGCTGTCCATGGGCATGTCAGACGACCTGGAGGCAGCGATCGCCGAGGGCGCGACCATTGTGCGCGTCGGCACAGCAATATTCGGGCGCAGGGCGTGACACGGAAAATGTGAAATGTGAAATGTGAAACGTATAATGCGGTAAATCGGCTTACGTTCAGGGCATAAACCATGCTCGACGTTTCACCATTCACCATTCACGTCAAAATGAACCTACTCTTCATCGGCTGCGGCAATATGGCGGCCGCAATCATCGGCGGACTGATCGCCAAAGGCTGGTCGCCTGCCTTAATACACGCGGTCGATGTGCTGGCGGAGGCGCGGTCGCGCCTGCAACAACAATTCGGCATCCTGACTTCGGCTGACGCTGCCACGGCAGCGGCCGGCGCTGACTGCATCGTGCTTGCGGTCAAACCGCAGCAAATGCGCGAGGTTGCGGCCAACCTTGCCCCTGCCGTCAGCAGCCAGTTGATCATCAGCATCGCCGCGGGTATCCGCTGCGGCGATCTCGCGCGCTGGCTGGGTGCGTCGGCGTGCATCGTCCGCGCCATGCCCAATACGCCAGCGCTGGTGTCCGCCGGCATCACCGGGCTCTATGCCATGCCCGGCGTCAGCGCCGCGCAACGTCAGGATGCAGAAAACATACTCGCTGCGGTGGGTGCGACGTTCTGGGTCGATGAAGAGCGTGCGCTCGATGCCGTCACCGCGGTATCGGGCAGCGGCCCGGCTTATGTGTTTTATGTCATCGAAGCCCTGGAGCAGGCCGCCTGCGAACTCGGCTTGTCGCCGGAAATCGCACGGCAAAGCGCACTGGCAACCTTCGCCGGCGCCGTCAAACTGGCCCTCGCCGGCGATGCCGACCCGGCGACGCTGCGCGCGCGCATCACCTCCAAAGGCGGCACCACTGAATGCGCAATCGGCGTACTCGACGACGCCGCAGTCAAAGCCATCTTCGCGCGTGCGGTGCGCGCCGCTGCAGAACGTGCGGCCGAAATGGGCGACACGCTGGGCAAAAATTGACATGCTGGGTAACGCGCTTATTTTCCTGATCCAGGTGGTGTTCGGCCTGCTGACCCTGACCCTGCTGCTGCGGTTCTACCTGCAATGGGTGCATGCGCCCTACCGCAATCCGCTGGCGGATTTCGTCAACGCGCTGACCGACTTCATGGTACGGCCCGCACGCCGCATCGTGCCCGGTCTGTGGGGCCTCGACCTGCCGACGCTGTTGCTGGCCTGGTTGATCCAGTTGGCCGAGTTCCTGGTGGTACTGCAGGTGCGCGGGTTCAGCTTTGGCGCTGAGATCGGCCTCGCCGTCACCGGCATCGCCGCCCTGGCTGCCCTCGCGGTATTTAAAATGCTGGTATACATTGTGCTGGTCGCCACGCTGATGCAGGCGCTGCTGTCGTGGATCAATCCCGGCAGTCCGGTGGCCCCGTTGCTGGATGCCATGACGCGGCCGTTCCTGCGCCTGTTCCGCCGCCGCATCCCACCAATCGGCAATGTCGATCTGTCGCCGTTGTTCGTGCTCGTGGTCTGCCAGTTGCTGCTGATGGTGCCGATCGCCTGGCTGGAATCCGAGGCGCTGCGCCTGCTGCGATAACAAGGCCACCGCTGCACTGATCAGGCGTTGTCTCGACGCTCAGGTGTGTCTGCAACGTCGTGCCTGGCGCTCATACGCCAGGCACGAACCAACAACGTAATCGCGATCCACAGCGCTACGACAGCCAGCGGTACCGTCAGCACCCGCGGCGCCGCCACCGCCACCGCCGCGATGGCGAGAAACATCAGGGCAACACTGAACATCAAGCCCGCTTCCGCCGGACCCAGTCTGCGGCGATTGCTCAGTGCTGCCCCAACGGTATTGCCGATGCGCAGTGCGCTGGCTGCCGCCCGCGCTGCTTTTCCGCCGGAACCGGCAGCCTGACGCAATACCGGCGCCGAGGGCCGCACACGCCACCGGTCGCTCAACACGATTTCCGTCGAATTCGCCAGATCTTCCTCATACATGGCCTGCAGGCGCCGGGCGCAATCCTCGTCCTCGATGGCCACATCCAGCTCGTAATTGCCGATCCAGCTCGCCAGATTCAGATTCGTTGACCCCACCCGTGCCCAGCGCCCATCAGCCACCGCAGTCTTGGCATGCAGCATCGAACCGTTCCACTCGAAAACCCGCACTCCGGCCTCCAGCAGCGGGCGGTATCCGGCGCGGGATAGGCGGGCGAGCATCGGCACATCGCTGGTGCCCGGCACCAGCAGACGCACATCGACGCCGTCGTGCGCAGCGGCACGCAGCGCCTGCACATAGGGCGCGATGCCGACGAAATAGGCATCGGTCAACCACAGGGTGTCGTGCGCCATCGCCGCGATCATCTGGTCGAGCCGGTATAACCCGGCGATATGGGGCTGGCTGGCCAGCACGCGCAGCAGCACATCTCCCGCCGGCGGACCTTCGACGACATCAGGCAGATCCCCGGGGGCGCCCGCTGCCGCCCAGGTCTGCGCAAACGCCCGTTCGATGTCGGCGACTGCGGGACCGCGAATCTCGATGCCGGTATCCCGCCATGGCGCATAGCCCCGTTCCGGATTTCCTACCCATTTGTTGCTGACGCAAAGACCAGAGACAAAACCCACGGCGCCGTCAACAGCGATCATTTTCCGGTGATCACGCGTCAGCCACCCGAACGGACTGTCCAGTTGCGGCGCATTGAAACAACACACCAGGCCGCCGGCTTCGATCACCGGCGCGAGGACGTCGGCCGAACCCATCCCCAGCGCGCCCAGCCAGTCGTAGATCACTCGGACGGCCACACCCGCCCGCGCCCGTTCCGCCAGTGCGGCTGCGAATGCGCGTCCGGTCTCGTCATTCGTGATGATGTAATTTTCGAACAGCACGGAGCAGCGGGCACCGGCAATCGCCTCCAGCCAGGCGGGATAATTCTCATCGGCGTCGCGCAGTATGCGCACCGCGTTGCCGCCGATCTGCGGCGCGCCGGCAGCGCGGGCGTAAACCTGCTCGGCGAGGCGGCGCAGATCGCCGGTGTCGCGGCGGGCCGGTTTTCCCGGCACAGGAATACGGGGTGGGCTGGTATGGGGTGCCATCTGACGCTTTGGAGAAACTGGCTGAGTGCAACGCGTGCGCGTTACATCAGCACAATGTCAAACTGTTCCTGATTGTAGGCCGACTCGACCTGCAGCGATATCGGCTTGCCGATGAAGTCCGACAACATCGCCAGGTTATGCGATTCTTCATCGAGAAACATGTCGATGACCTGCTGCGAGGCAAGTATGCGGAACTCGCGCGCGCTGAACTGCCGCGCTTCGCGCACCAGTTCGCGTAACACTTCGTAACACACGGTTTGCGCGGTCTTCAGCTCGCCCCGTCCCGCGCAGGTAGGGCAAGGCTGGCACAACACATGGGCCAGGCTTTCGCGGGTCCTTTTGCGGGTCATCTCGACCAGCCCCAGCTGGGTGAAACCGTTGACGGTCATGCGGGTGCGGTCACGGGCCAGCGCTTTGCGGAACTCGTTGAGTACGGCGTTGCGATGCTCCTCGGTGTCCATGTCGATAAAATCAATAATGATGATGCCGCCGAGGTTGCGCAACCGCAGGTGGCGCGCGATCACCTGCGCAGCTTCGAGATTGGTCTTGAATATGGTGTCGTCGAAGGTGCGCCCGCCGACGAAACCGCCGGTATTCACATCCACCGTGGTCAATGCCTCGGTCTGGTCGATGATCAGATAACCGCCGGATTTCAGATCGACGCGGCGCGCCAGTGCGCGTTCAATGTCGTCCTCGACGTTGTGCAGATCGAACAGCGGGCGCTCGCCCGTGTAATGCGTCAGCTTCGGCAGCACATTGGGCATGAACTGTCCGGCAAACAGGTGCATGTTCTGGTGGGTCTCCCGCGAATCGACATGAATCCGCCCGGTGTCCTCGTGCGCAAAATCGCGCAGCACGCGTTGACTCAGATTGAGATCCCGGTAGAGCAATGCCAGCGGCGCCGCATGGCGCGACTGCTCCTTGATGTCATGCCACAACTTGCGCAGATATTCGACGTCGGCGGCCAGTTCCCGGTCGGAGGCGGCCTCTGCCATGGTGCGGATGATAAAACCGCCTTTTTCATCCGCAGGCAGCAGATGCTGCAGTTTTTCCCGCAACTGGACGCGTTCCTCCTCGTCCTCGATGCGCTGGGAGATGCCGATATGCGATTCCTGCGGCAGATACACGAGCAACCGGCCGGCAATACTGATCTGCGTGGACAGCCGCGCACCCTTGGTGCCTAGCGGATCCTTGATCACCTGCACCATCAGACTCTGTCCTTCGTTGAGCAGTTTCTCGATGAGCGTGCCGGGCTCGCCGTTGACGCGGCCGCCCCAGATGTCGGCTACATGCAGAAAGGCCGCGCGCGCGCCGCCGATATCGACAAAAGCCGACTGCATGCCGGGCAGCACGCGAACAACACGGCCCATGTAAACATTGCCGACAAAGCCGCGCGACGACGCGCGCTCGATATGCAGTTCCTGCGTCACTCCGTGTTCAATAACGGCAACGCGGGTTTCCTGCGGGGTGACGTTGATCAGGATGTCTTCGCTCATGGCACGTTCATGGCCCGCTCACGGCACGATGAGACCGTGGCTACGCAGCAGCTCCGCAGTCTCTGCGAGTGGCAAACCCATGATACCGGAATAGCTGCCTTCAATCCGCGTGATGAATGCCGCGGCGCGTCCCTGCACCGCATAGGCGCCGGCCTTATTAACCGGTTCTCCGGTAGCTACATAGCGACGGATTTCGCCATCGTCGAGCGTACGAAACCACACTTGCGATTCGGACACGCGTGTAGCCACCCCACCGTCGCCGGCCACGGCTACGGCTGTCAGTACCCGGTGCGAGCGCCCTGCCAGCAGGCCCAGCATGCGCGCCGCATCAGTGGTGTCCACGGGTTTGCCGAGGATCGTATCGTCACAGACCACAGTCGTATCGGCAGCGAGTACCGGGCGCATTGCCAGCCGCCGGTTGCGCACGATGCTCGCCGCAGCCTGCGCCTTGTCGCGGGTTACTCGCAACACGTATTCCTCCGGACTCTCACCGGAGCGCGGTGTCTCATCGACATCGACGCTGCGTTGCAGCGCCTCGCGCAGCAACACCACCTCGAAGGTAATACCGACCTGCCGCAACAGCTCGCGGCGACGCGGACTGCGTGAAGCCAGATAAATCAGCGAAGACCGGGTCATTCGCGATGATACGGATGATTGGCCAGGATCGATGCCGCGCGGTACAGCTGCTCAGCCACCACGACGCGGACCATCCCGTGGGGCAGCGTCAGTCGTGACAGCGACCACAGCAGATCCGCGTCCGCTTTGACCTCCGCTGCCAGACCGTCGGCGCCGCCAATCACAAACGCCACATCGCGGCCATCGTCGCGCCAGCGGCGCAGATGATCAGCCAGTGTCCGCGTGGGAAAACTGCGGCCGCGTTCGTCGAGCACTACACGCAACGCACCGGGCGGCAGCGCAGCGCGAATGCGCTCCGCTTCGGTCTGCAGCCAGCGCGCGACATCGCCGGTAGCGTTGCTGCGCGGCGCGGGCTTGAGCTCCCTCAACTGCAACGACATTTCGCGCGGCATGCGCTTTGCATACTCATCGAACCCTGCGCTCACCCAGGCCGGCATGCGATGTCCGACGGCAAGCACCGACAGCTTCACTTGGCGGCGCGGCGGTTTGCAGTTCTGGATGCCGCGCTTTTGGACGTCGCGCTCTTGCGCACCTTCGGGCGCTGCGGCGTACCCCAGATTTCCTCGAGATTATAGTACTGGCGGATAGCCGGCTGCATCACATGCACAATGACCGCACCGAGATCGACCAGCACCCATTCTCCGGTCTGTTCGCCCTCGGTGCTGAGCACCCGGCCACCGCCTTTTCTTACTTCTGCACAAACATTGTTGGCCAGTGCGCGTACCTGACGATTGGAATCACCGCTGACAATAATCACCTTGTCGAACAACGCGGTCATTTTCCTGACGTTGAATACGACGATGTCGCGGCCCTTGACGTCTTCGAGCGCAGCCACTGCCGTTGTAGCGAGTTTTTCGGGTCCCATCAATCTCCAGTATATAGCTTATGTTTTTGAATATATTGATAAATATTGTCCGGCAGCAAATACCGCGTGCTGCGGCCGTGGTGCGTCGCCTCGCGGATCATCGTCGCCGAAATGCCGAGTTCAGCAATCGGCACCACGGTGATGCCGCCCGCCGGCGCCACATGCACTGCAAACGGCTGGTGCACCAGGCGCGCGTTGTACTCCGCGGCCAGCGGCTGCGGCATGCGCGCCTGCCAGGTATCGACGGGAAATCCCGGGCGATAAGCCACCGCAATGTGCGCGAGTTCGAACAACTGATGCCAACGGCTCCAGGTTGCCAGTTCCAGAAAAGCATCGGCGCCCAGCAGCAACACCAGCGATTGCGCCGGCCCTGCTTCCGTGCGCAGCGCCATCAGTGTATCGACCGTGTACCCGGGCGCAGCATTCGCCGTTTCGCGGGCATCGACGGTAAACAACGCGTTCCCCGCCACTGCAAGCCGCACCATCGCCAGGCGATCAGCAGCAGAAGCAGCCGGCGCTGCACGATGCGGCGGTGTTCCGCCCGGCACGAAACGCACCTCGGCGAGCCGCAGCTGATCGGCAACCTCCTGCGCCAGACGCAAATGCCCGAAATGAATGGGGTCAAACGTGCCGCCGAGAATGCCGATGGGAGCGGACATTCAGTGCAAAGTGCAAAGTGCAAAGTGCAAAGCGGGACTTTCCAGCCGCATCACGCATGTCAGGCCGATTTTCACTCTGCACTCATCATTCTGCACTCTGCACTAGAGTACAAGTCGGCGGATGTCGGACAGCACGGTTGCCAGGTGCGAAATGAACCGCGCCCCCAATGCGCCGTCGATGACGCGATGATCGTAGGACAACGACAGCGGCAGCATCAACCGCGGTGCAAACTCTTTGCCATTCCATACCGGTTTCATCACCGCCTTGCCGACACCGAGGATCGCCACTTCCGGCGCATTGATGATCGGCGTAAAAAACGTGCCGCCGATTCCCCCCAGGCTGGATATGGAGAAACAACCGCCCTGCAAATCGGCAGGAGCAATCTTGCCGGAACGCATGCGCGCGCTGACCTCACCGAGCTCTTTCGCAATGTCGAGCAGCCCTTTCCTGTCGGCATCACGGATGACCGGCACCACCAACCCGTTCGGCGTGTCAACGGCGACGCCGATGTGGAAATATCCCTTCAGCACCAGACTCTCGCCATCGGCTGAAAGCGAAGCGTTGAATTCAGGGAACTGTTTGAGCGCCACCACCGCTGCCTTGACCAGGAAACCGAGCATCGTAATTTTGATGCCGCTTTTTTTTGCTTCGTCAGCCTGTGACTTGCGGAAGGTTTCGAGTTCGGTAATGTCCGCCTCGTCCTGCTGGGTAATATGCGGGATGCTGACCCAGTTGCGATGCAGAAATCCGCCGGAGAGTTTTTTGATGCGCGACAGGGGTTGCGTGGTGACCGGTCCGAATTTGGCGAAATCGACTGGCTGCAGCGGTGGCAAATTGAAGCCCAGGCCGCCGCCCTCGCCGCGCGGACGCGCGAGTTCGCTTTTGACGTACGCCTGCACGTCTTCCGTGAGCACCCGCTCCTTGGTGCCGCTGCCTTTGACGCGCGACAGATCCACACCCAGCTCGCGCGCAAAACGGCGCACTGACGGGCTGGCGTGGGATTTGCCGAATCCGGTCTCATCGACGGCAGCCGGCGCCGCAACCGGCGCAGAGACAGGCCTGGAAGCGGGTGCCGCAGCCGGCCTGGCCGGTTGCGGCACCACCGCAACAGCTGCAGGTTCCGCTTTCGGCGCCACCGGCGCGGCGACCGCTGCGCTGGCGTCCAGCGTCAGCACCAGCGAACCCTCCGAAACCTTGTCGCCCACCTTGAGTTTGATTTCCCTGACCACGCCTGCCACCGGCGACGGCACGTCCAGGGTTGCCTTGTCGGACTCCAGCGTGACCAGCGGATCTTCCACCTTGACGGTATCGCCCGTCTTGACCAGCACTTCAATCACCGGAATGTTCTTGAACTCGCCGATGTCCGGAACTTTGACTTCGATTGCGTTTGCCATAGAGGTCGTTGCGATCAGACGGTCGCCGGGTTCGGCTTGTCGGGATTGATGCCGTACTTCCTGACGGCCTCGGCCACGGTCTTGCGCGGCAACAGCTCCTGATCAGCCAGCGCTTTCATTGCGGCTACCGCGACATAATGGCGGTCCACTTCAAAGAACTGGCGCAGTTTGCGGCGGGTATCGGAACGGCCAAAGCCGTCGGTGCCGAGCGTGATGAAGTTGTGTGTCGGCACGAAAGCGCGCACCTGGTCGGCATAAACTTTCATGTAGTCCGTGGCGGCGACTATCGGCCCGGCACGATCCTTCAGGCATTGCTCAATATAGCTCTGCCGCGGCTCCTGCTCCGGATGCAGCATGTTCCAACGCTGCACGTCGAGTCCGTCACGACGCAGCTCGTTGAAGCTCGTCACGCTCCAGATATCGGATGCAATACCAAAATCCTTTTCCAGCAGGGCTGCGCCGGCAATGACCTCGCGCAGGATGGTGCCGCTGCCGAGCAACTGCACCTTGGGCTGATTCTTCTTTGCCTTGCCTTCGGCAAACAGATACATGCCTTTGAGGATGCCCTTCTCCACGCCCTCCGGCATGGCAGGATGCGTGTAATTCTCGTTCATCACCGTGATGTAATAGAAAACATCTTCCTGTTCACGGTACATCCGGCGCATGCCGTCCTGGATGATCACCGCCAGTTCATAGGCGAATGTCGGATCGTAGGACACGCAGTTGGGGATGGTCGAAGCCAGCACGTGGCTGTGCCCGTCTTCGTGCTGCAGCCCTTCGCCGTTCAGTGTGGTGCGCCCTGCGGTGCCACCCAACAGAAAGCCGCGCGCGCGCAGGTCGCCGGCAGCCCAGGCGAGGTCGCCGATGCGCTGGAAGCCGAACATCGAATAGAAAATGTAGAACGGAATCATCATCTGCGCGTTGTTGGCGTACGAGGTCGCCGCAGCGATCCATGACGACATCGCACCGGGTTCGTTAATGCCTTCCTGCAGGATCTGCCCGCCCTTGTCTTCCTTGTAGAACATCAGCTGGTCGGCATCCTGCGGCGTGTAGAGCTGTCCGACGTGCGAATAAATGCCGAGCTGGCGGAACATGCCTTCCATGCCGAAGGTGCGCGATTCATCCGGCACTATGGGCACCACGCGCTTGCCGATTTTTTTGTCGCGGATAATGGTGTTGAGGATGCGCACAAAAGCCATGGTCGTGGAAAACTCGCGTTCTTCGCTGCTTTTCAGCTGCGCCTCGAATGCGGACA
>JANNHN010000393.1:0-3445 GCA_031404395.1 Betaproteobacteria bacterium | reverse complement strand
GAGCCGTCGGCGGCCATGCCGTGTATGCCGTGCGACAAATCCTTGACGGTGAAAAATATTACGTCTTCGTCGTGAGTAGCAACCGTCGAGTGCACGGTGTTCGCCGGGAAGTAGAGCAGCGTGCCCGGCCCGCACAATTGCTCGGGCTGATCGGCGATTTTCACACGCAGCGTGCCTTGTACGATGTAGTTCCACTGCTCGTTCGGATGCAGATGGGGCCGCGCGCCGGTGCCTTTTTGTTTGGTGATGAGTCCGCATTGCATGCGCTCGCCTTCGATCACGGGCCCGAACGCGGTCGAGTAGCCGCGGCCGGCATCCATGCCCGCCATCTTGGTCAGCGGGAATATGTACTTGCCGTTGCCGGCCTTCACCGCACCTTCGTTCTTGGTGTTGTCTGTTGCCTTTTGTACTGCGCTCATAAAATTCCTTTCGTTATGCCGCTTTAGGCTTTAAACCTTCCGCCTCACGCCTAACCGCTTGTCACGCCGACACGTCGGCTTTAAGGCCGGCTTTTTCGATGCCCGCTGCGCAGCACGCTTCGTCTTCATCGCCCGTGCCGCCGCTCGCACCCGCGGAGCCGAGGATGTTGCCTTGCGCATCCTTAATCAGCGCCGCGCCCGTCTGCGGCAAAAACTTGCCGTTGGCCGTTGATGCCAGTGACAGGAAGAAATTGGGATTGTCTTTCGCGCGCTTGCCCAACGCGCGGCTCGAGCAGCCCATCGCGACGGCACCCCACGCCTTGCCGAGCGCAACGTCCATGCGGAACATGCTCGCGTTGTCTTCGCGCTGCGCGGAAACGATGTTGCCGGCGGCGTCGAGCACGACGACGGCGAGCGGCTTGATTTTCATTTCGTGCGCCTTGGCGATCGCGCATTCGATAATGGTGTTCGCTTGCTTCAAAGTGAGGCCGGACATGGTGTTCTCCGTGAGAGGGCTGGGTAATTGACAAGTAGTTGCGGACCGGCAGTTGCGCAGATTCGCGCAATTGCGCGCAGGAAAAACGGCAACGGACTATACAAGCCCACCGCCCGCACTGTCAATTTACGGCTTCGCGAGTAGAATGGGGCGAAACAATTGCCGGTGGAGTTACCATGCGTTTCTTTTTCACCGTTTTTTTCCTGCTCATGATCCCGCACGCCGCTTCCGCCCAGACCTCCGCGGCGCCGCCGTTGCAGACCATCAATGTCATTACCTTCGGCGGCGGCTACAACATCCCGGCATGGGTCGCGCAGCGCCAGGGGTTTTTCGCGAAACACGGCATCGCGGTCAACCTGGTTTACACGCCCAACTCGGTGTACCTGATGACGAACCTGATCGAGGGCAAATTCGACATGGCGCTGACCGCGATCGACAACATGATCGCCTACCAGGAAGGCCAGGGCGAGGTGCCGGTCAAATCGCAGCCGGACATGGTCGCGTTTATGGGCATGGACAGCGGGTTTCTGCACCTGGTCGCGGCGCCGCCGGTGAAGACTTTCGCCGACCTCAAGGGCAAGGAAATTTCGGTTGATGCGATGAGTACCGGCTTTGCGTTCATCGTGCGCGACATGCTCGCGCGCAGCGGCGTGAGCGAATCCGATATCCGCTACGCGCGCGCCGGCGGGAGCCCGGCGCGTTTCCGCGCGCTGCTCGACGGCACGCATGCGGCGACACTCCTGCCGACGCCGTTCGACATGCAGGCGATGGAGCGCGGCTACAACAAGCTCGCATCGGCGGACAGGATATTCGGCCACTACATGGGCCGCAGCGCGTTCGCGCAGCGCGCGTGGTTGAAGCAGAACGAGGCCGCGGTGATCGGCTTCATGCACGCCTATCGCGACGCGATGGAGTTTCTGTTCGACCCGCGCAACCGCGAGGTCTGCGAAGCGCTGCTGATCGCGAACGACCCCAACACCACGCCCGCGCTGGCGAAGAAGACCTACGACATCTTCACCGATGCGAAAGGCGGGCTCTACCGCAATCTCGCGCTCGACATCGAAGGCATCAAGACCGTGCTCGAACTACGCTCGAAATACGGCACGCCGCAGAAAACCCTTACCGATCCGATGAAATATGTCGATCTCAGTTTCTATCAGAAAGCCTTCGGCGGGAAATGAACGCAATCAATTTTGAAAATCAAAAAAAGCACCTAACCACCGATGAACGCCGATAATAATTCAGAACTCATCTCGGAAATGCAAAACGACAACCAGCCACGGATAAACACGGTGATTTCAATTGGTGAATGCAACACCTCTGGTCTAATTATGGATGAGGAGGTGCTAGCATGGCAAAGAGAGGAAGAGTTGGGTTGTCTCATGAGCAAAAGGCCGAGTTATGGACGCGTTGGAAGGCGGGTGAGTGCGTGAGCGATATTGCGCGGGCGCTGGAGGTTCCCGGATCACGCGTGCACCATGTGTTGGCGTGCGCCGGAGGTATGGTGCCTGCGGCACGCCGCCGCTCGTCACGGGCGCTGCGGATGGAGGAACGCGAAGAGATTTCCCGTGGCATCGCCGCCGGCCATTCGGCACAGTGTATTGCCGCTCGTCTGCGACGGCCGACCTGCACTATCACGCGCGAGCTCGCGCGTAACGGCGGGCGCAACGCATACCGGGCAAGCGAGGCCGATGTTTCAGCCTGGGAGCGAGCGCGGCGGCCCAAACAGTGTCGTCTGGCCGCTAATTCCAAGTTACGATATATGGTGGCTGGCAGGCTTTCTGCGCAGTGGTCGCCAGAGCAGATCGCAGGCTGGCTCAAGCAGCGATTCCCAACGGACCCAAGCATGCGCGTGTCGCACGAAACCATATATCGCACACTGTTTGTGCAGACGCGCGGTGCGCTGAAGAAGGAACTGATCGCACATCTGCGCACGGTGCGGCGGCTGCGCCGGCCCAATGGCGTGCCGCACTCGACAGGACTGCGTGGGCGCATTGTCGATGCCGTCTCGATTCGTGAGCGGCCGGCCGAGGCCGAGGACCGCGCCGTGCCGGGCCATTGGGAAGGCGATCTGCTATGCGGAGGCAAGAACACGTACATCGCCACCCTGGTCGAGCGCCATACCCGCTTCGTCATGCTCATCAAGGTGCTCGGCAAGGACAGCGCGAGCGTGGTTTCGGCGCTCAGCAACCACGTGCGCAAATTGCCACCCGAGTTACGCCGCTCGTTGACATGGGATCGCGGCCATGAAATGGCCAACCACAAGCAGTTCACCATGGCCACCAATGTGCAGGTGTATTTCTGCGATCCGCAGAGCCCTTGGCAACGCGGCAGCAACGAGAACACCAATGGCCTGCTGCGGCAATACTTCCCGAAGAAGACGCCGCTCTCCGGTTACTCACAGGCTTATCTAAATAAGATCGCATTGCGATTGAATACACGGCCCCGTAAAACATTAGGTTTTCAAACTCCAGCTGAACGGCTGAATTCAGTGTTGCAATGATCAGTTGAAATCACCACAGATAAACGC
>JANNHN010000392.1:0-2744 GCA_031404395.1 Betaproteobacteria bacterium | reverse complement strand
GGCAAAGCGGCGTCCCAGTCCACCTTCGTCCTTTGCGCGCGCGGCGATGACGTCGGTGATCGCGCCTCTCACGGCACCTGCTTCCCGTCCCAGGGGCCGAGCGCAAGCATGACGCGATCGACGCCGCCAGACTTCAAGCGATCCATCACAGTGATCACTGATTGATACATGACCTGCCCGTCCGCACCGACGTACACATCTCGAGTAGCTCTGCCCTGGAGCTCCTGTGACACTCGCTCGGCCAGGAATTTGAGGCCAACTCTTTCGGTTCTGTTGATCATGACCACGCTGTCCCTCTCAAACGTGAGCGGGACGGTGACATGAATGGGTTCCGCGCTAATCGGCTGCGACTGGCGCGCCGTAGGCAGGCGCACACCGAAACCCTGCTGCATCATTGGCGCGCTCACCATGAAGATGATGAGCAACACGAGCATCACGTCCACGAGCGGCACCACGTTGATCTCCGCAAGGGAAGTAGAGACGCGTGGCCCACGTCCGCGGCGGCCGCGGCCGGCGACCGAGACTTGTTCAACTTTTGGCATGGGTGTCGCTCCGTCCCTTACGAGAAATTCCGCTCGGCGATGTTCAGAAACTCCATCGAGAAGTCATCCATCGCTGCCGCAAACCCCTTCACTTGGTACGTCAGGTCGTTATAGAAGTAGACGGCCGGAATCGCCGCGAACAAGCCGGCTGCCGTGGCAACCAGTGCTTCCGCGTTGCCGGGTGCAACCACCGCCAGACTGTTCGATCCAGTCTGACCGATTCCCTGAAACGACGCCATGATGCCGACAACAGTGCCGAACAGCCCGATGTAGGGCGTAATCGATGCGGTGGTCGCCAGAAATCCAATCCGCGATTCCAATCGAGTGACCTCCACGGTGGTGGCCCGCAACAGCGCGCGGTCCAGGCTCTCGAGGCGCGGCCACCAGGGTTTTGGCGACATAACTGATGATCCGGCTGCCGCCGGGGGCGCCGAGAACCATGTGCAGATTGCCCTGAGCATCGAACACCAGCGTGGGCGCCATCGAACTGCGCGGACGCTTGCCGGGGGCGACGGCGTTGGCAACCGGGCGCCCGTTATCGAGCGGGCTGAAATTGAAATCAGTCAACTGGTTGTTGAGCAAAAATCCGCGGACAAACACGCGGCTGCCGAAAATGCTTTCAATGGTCGTGGTCATCGAGACCGCATTGCCCGCGGCATCGACAATGGCGATATGACTGGTGCCCGCCAGCTCATCGACTAGATCATCGGCCCAGGCTACGTTGGCGCCGGGCGGAACGCCGGCTGCAGCCTGACCCATGGCACGGTCGGGCCGTATCAGTTTGGCGCGGGCCGCAAGGTACGCGGGATCCAGCAGCCCCTGCACGGGCACCTTCACAAAACGGTCATCCGCGACATAGCGATTGCGATCGGCAAAGGCGAGACGGCCGGCTTCCGCGAGGAGATGCACAGCCTGTGTCGAGTCCGGCGCCACCTTCGGCATGTCGTGATGCGACAGCAGGCCGAGGATTTGCAGCACGGCAATCCCGCCGGAGGATGAAGGGGGCATGCCGCAGATGCGGTAAGTCCGGTAGGGCGCGCACAGCGGGGTGACTGCATAGGCCTGATAACCCGCAAGATCGGCTTCCGCCAGAGTACCGGCATTCGGATGGTTGCGCACGGCGGCCACCAGATCGCGGGCGATGTCTCCGGCGTAAAACACATCGGCGCCGCCCGCCGCCAAAGCGCGCAGGGTGCGTGCGAATTCCGGATTGCGCAGGATACTGCCTGCGGGCTTGGGTTTGCCGTCGCCCGTGAAAAAGTATTCCCGGGCGGCAGTGCCTTCGGCGATGCCGTGATCTCTTTGCAGCAGCGCGTGGACGCGCGGCGAGAGCGGAAACCCGTTTTCTGCGAGATGGATCGCAGGCTGAAAGAGCCGCGCCCAGGGCAGCTTGCCGTGCTGTTGATGGGCGATCTCCATCAGGCGGGGCACGCCCGGCACGCCCACGGCGCGACCGCCGACTACTGCTTCGCGGAAAGACAGCGGTTTGCCGTCACGCAGAAACAAATCAGCGGTTGCGGCAGCCGGCGCGGTTTCGCGGCCGTCGTAGGCCCGCATTGCGCGCTGCCGCGCATCGTAGTGCAGCAGGTATGCGCCGCCGCCCAGTCCCGAGGCGTGCGGTTCGACCAGATTAAGCACCAACTGCACGGCAATGGCGGCATCGGCGGCGCTGCCGCCGGCATCAAGAATTTCCAGCCCGGCCTCCACCGCCAGCGGGTGCGCGGCGGCGACCATATAACGCGGGGCGTGCGCGAGCGGCCTGTCGATCCTGCCGCTGGATGATTCAGGCTGTGCGGGGCGATCAACCTGCGCCTGCAGCGGCAGGCACACGGCCAACCACAGTGCGGCTATGACGCAGACCCTGACTGGATGGAACATGCCGGCGTTCATTTATGAAACTTTGATTATCTATTCAGCCTGAAGGAAAAAATCAACATCTTCCCTCACCGGCCCCTCTGCTCCGCTCCAAGTGTGCCCTTGTCCCGGAAGGAGAGGGTGGCGCGCAGCGCCGGGTGAGGGAGGTTTTTGATATTTCGTTCACGCGGAATAATTGCTATTAAATTTTCAGTAGTGTCCCAACGTTTTCACGAGGGCCAGTTATCAGTTGATGATCGAAATGTGGAAACGAGCGATTTTGTCTGGTCTCGATTTGAATGTCGAGGTGCAGTGAGTAGGTTGGGGTGAGCTTGCGAACCCCAACGC
>JANNHN010000391.1:0-1944 GCA_031404395.1 Betaproteobacteria bacterium | reverse complement strand
CTCACGCCGGCCGATTTGATCAATACCATCCGCAAGGCCGGCTATGACGCGCGGGAACCCGCTGCGGGCGGCGATGCACAGCGCAAAGTCGAACGCCTCGCTGCTTATCAGCGCGACCTGCGGCTGTTTGCGATATCCACGCTGCTGACCTTGCCTTTTTTCGGTCTGATGCTGGGCATGATGGCGGGATTGCACCACATCACCTGGCTGCCGCCGTTTGCCCAATTATTGCTGGCGACGCCGGTGCAGTTCTGGATCGGCTGGCGGTTTTATACCGGCGCGTACCATGCGCTGCGCGGTGGCGGCGCCAACATGGATGTGCTGATCGCCCTGGGTACCAGCATGGCGTATTTCTACAGCGCAGCCGTGGTGCTGCTCGGACTCGATCTGCATCTGTATTTTGAAGCCAGCGTCAGCATTATCACGCTGGTGTTTCTCGGCAAGCTGCTGGAATCGCGCGCCCGTGCCCGCGCCTCCGCGGCCATCGAGCAACTGATCCGCCTGCAACCCAAAACGGCGCGTATCGAGCGCAATGGCCAACTGGTCGAGATTCCGGTTGCCGATCTGCGCATCGGTGACGTTTTCGTGGTGCGGCCGGGTGACGCCGTGCCGGTCGATGGCCAGGTGATCGACGGCGCATCGAGCATCGATGAGGCTCTGTTGACCGGCGAAAGTCTGCCGGTGCCGAAAACGCCGGGCAGCCCGGTCTATGCGGCGACGATCAATGCTCAAGGTCTGTTGCACTGCGCAGCCACCGGCGTCGGCGCAGACACTGCTCTTGCCGGCATCATCCGTCTCGTCGAAGAAGCGCAGGGTTCCAAAGCGCCGATTCAGCGTCTCGCCGATGTGATTGCCGGCGTGTTTGTACCGGTGGTGATCGGTATTGCGTTAATGACCTTCATCGGCTGGTGGTGGTTCAGCGGCGAATTCAGCACGGCGCTGGTCAATGCCGTCGCCGTACTGGTCATTGCCTGCCCCTGCGCGCTGGGCCTCGCCACACCAACAGCCATCATGGTCGGCAGCGGCGCCGGCGCCCGCGCCGGTGTGCTGATCAAGAACGCCGAAGCGCTGGAACGCGCCGGCCATATCAACACGCTGGTCGTCGATAAAACCGGCACCCTGACGCAGGGCAAGCCCGCGGTCACCGATATCGTGCCGCTCAACAGCAACACCGTTGAGACCGTGCTGCGCATCGCCGCGGCGCTGGAGACCGGTTCGGAACATCCGCTGGCACGCGCCGTCCTCGACCGCGCCCGCAATCTCGGCGTGCAACCGGCTCTCGCGCAGGGTTTCACCGCGGTCGCCGGCATGGGTGTGCGGGCGCTGATTGACAAGCTCCCCGCACTGTTGGGTTCGCCGCGTTTTCTGACTGAAGCAGGGTTGACCAGCAACGCTGATGCCATTGCGCGATTGCAGGATCAGGGCAAAACAGTCATCGGTGTCGCACATGCCGGCACCGTCATCGGGCTGATCGCCATCGCCGATCCGTTGCGTCCGACCTCACCCGCCGCAGTGGCCGCACTGCAGGCGCTGGGCATCGAAGTCATCATGCTGACCGGAGACAACACCCGCACCGCCAGACATATCGCCCGCGAGGCCGGCGTAACGCACTATGAAGCAGAACTGCTGCCACAGGACAAAGCACAGCGTATCCGTACACTGCAAAAAGCAGGCCGTCTGGTGGGCATGGTCGGTGATGGCGTCAACGATGCGCCGGCGCTCGCTGCCGCCGATGTCAGTCTGGCCATCGGCGCCGGATCCGATGTGGCAATCCACGCCGCTGATGTCACGCTGATGCGCAGCGATCTTGCCAGTGTCGTTGACGCGATCCGCCTGTCGCGCGCCACCTTCCGCAAGATCAAGCAGAATCTGTTTTTCGCTTTTTTCTACAACGTACTGGGCATTCCGCTGGCAGCCGCCGGTCTGCTCAATCCGGTCATTGCC
>JANNHN010000390.1:0-4896 GCA_031404395.1 Betaproteobacteria bacterium | reverse complement strand
TATCAGGTCGATATCGGTACCAACAGCGTCGCCAAGCCCAGCAGCAGCCCCATGCTGACCACGTCAGTAGCCGTGGTCAGGAAGATGCTCGAGGCCGTGGCGGGATCGAAGCCGTATTTTTTCAGGGTCAGCGGCACCATGGCGCCGCAGATGCCGCTGGCTACGCAACTGCCGACCAGTGCAATCCATACCACGAGGCAGAGCAGGATGGCATTGGGATTTTGCTGGAGGGTGGCGACGATGAACATGCCGAGCGCCGCAACCAGCCCGGTGAAGGCACCGTTCAACGCGCCGAGCGATGCCTCCTTTATCACCAGCGCGCGCTCCGCGCCGGCTTTCAGTTCACCCAGTGTCATGCCGCGCAGCGTGACCGCCAGCGCCTGGCAGCCGGTATTGCCGGATTGTCCGGCGAGCACCGGCAGGAACAGCGCGAGGATGACCAGCCGGTCCACGGAGTCCTGAAAAATAGCCACTACTGCACCGGCGACAAACGCGGTCGCGAGGTTGATCTGCAGCCAGGGGTGGCGATATTTGAAGCTGTCCTTCAGTGATGTCGCCAGCCGTTCTTCCTTCTCGACACCGACCATGCTACCGACCTGTGCGGTGATTTCGAAGGCCTGCTCCTCGAACATCGCCTGTCCGCGCACCAGTCCGAGCAGCATGCCGTTGCTGTCGCACACGGGATACACCGGGTAGTGCCGGTCGAGCACCAGTTTCATGGCTTCGTTCAGCAGCAGGCCGGGGGTCAGCGCGAAGGCGTTGCGCAGCATGATCGAGTCGAGCTGCGCGTTTTCATCGGCGAACAGCAGATCGCGCATGGTGATGATGCCCAGCAGCTTGCCGGCGCTGTCCGTGACATAACCGTAGGTGATGAAGGCGCTGCGCACCATCGGGCGCAGTTGTTCGATCGTGTCGCGCACCGTCACGTCCGGGCGGAACACGGCGAGCACCGGCTCCATCATCCGGCCGACGGTGCCTTCGCCGTATTGCTGGTTGATGCGCCATTGCCGGGCGAGCGCCGGCGACGCCGCCTGCAGGATGCTATCGACAAAGCCGCCGGGCAGCTCGGCGAGGATGTCCTGAGTCAGCGCCGGGTTAAGGTCATGCAGCACCTGGGCAATCTGTGCCGCCGGATATTCGGCGAGCAGCGCAGCCGCTTCCTTGGGTGAGCGCGCCTTGGCGGCATCTGCGAGCCGGCGCCGTTCGAGATCGGACATCGCCGGATTCACGTTCGGATTTGTCTGCACGGTAACTCCCCTTGTGTACGGCCGACGCAGGCCGCCTGCGGGGAAGTATAGCGACGGAAGCCGCTGCCTGGCAGTGCTATTGCGCTACAGTCCCAATCGCTGCCAGATGGTGCTGGTCAGTCCCGCCTGATTCATGGTGTAGAAATGCAGGCCCGGCGCACCGGCTGACAGCAGATCGTCGCAGAGCCGGGTCACCACGTCGAGTCCGAAAGCGCGGATCGCAGCCGTGTCGTCACCATAGCCTTCCAGCTTGCGACGCATCCAGCGTGGAATTTCCGTGCCGCAGGCATCGGAAAAACGCGCCAGTTGCGAAAAACGGCCGATGGGCATGATGCCGGGCACGATGGGCAGGTTGAGCCCCATGGCCTCGCATTCATCGATAAAATGAAAGTAGCAGTCAGCGTTGTAGAAATACTGGGTGATTGCCGCGCTGGCGCCAGCCTGCACCTTGCGTTTGAAGTTGAGCAGATCGTCCTGGGCGCTGCGTGCCTGCGGGTGGTACTCCGGATAGGCCGCCACTTCGATATGAAACTGATCGCCGAATTCTTCGCGGATGAACGTCACCAACTCGTTGGCGTAGCGAAATTCGCCGGCGGCGGCGAGACCGGAAGGCAGATCACCGCGCAACGCCACCAGGTGGGTGATGCCGTTGTCCTTGTAGCGCTGCAGCATCTCGCGCACGCTGTCGCGGGTGGAGGCGACGCACGAAATGTGCGGCGCGGCGGCGTGACCCTGCGCACGGATGTCGAGCACGGTGCCCAGCGTGCGTTCACGCGTCGAGCCGCCGGCGCCGAAGGTCACCGAGAAGAACTTCGGCTTGAGTTGCGCCAGCTGTTGCGTGGTGACGCGCAGCTTCTCCACGCCTTCCGGCGTGTTCGGCGGGAAGTACTCGAAACTGAAAGTACGGGCGATTTTTTTTTGTGATTCCATCGAAGTCACCTTGTTCTGAATATCAATCGGCCTGGACAAGCCCGAAACGTTCGCGCGGCGTCATGGTCAGGGATCCATTTTCAAGAGCATGCCATGCTCGTCGTAGCGTGATCCGTGTGCGGACCTTAAATCGACGAGCACGCCATCAGTGAACTTGGCTTCGTGTTCTTCGAGTTCGTGATCTGCGTGGGTATAAAAACGCATCAAGCCGTGGAATCCGGTGTCGTGCGATTTTCCCGGAACCGGTTGCCCTTGATCGTCGAGTTCAAGTTCGCGCAACTGGCCATCCGCGGTAATTTCGAATACGCACAGACAGTTGCACAAGCTCTTGCTCTGGAAGCTCCCGCTCGTTTGCCGGCCGTCGGGGAGGGGCCGGCGGCAGTAGATGGTATCGAACATGCCCATTTGATTTTGCTCAGACAAACGGATTGACGACCTGTACGCCGCCATAATTCTGTCCGTCAGACAGGTCTTCCGTGATCAGCACCGATGCGCCAAGCCGACGGGCGCCGGCAACAACGGCTGCGTCCCAGTAGGCGATGCCGTAGCTGCCCTTCAGTTGCAGCGCGTGTCGCATCAGGGGCAGGTCGGTCGCGGCAACCGGGCGGCTGCTGGCAATTTCTTCAATCATGGCGAGCGCATCGTCATGACTGAGTGCGCCGGGCGCACGCACGGCATTCACGTAGAACTCTTGCAGCACCTGCATGGTTACCCCCCAGTCTTCACGGCTGATCCAGTCGCGGGCGATGGTTGCCTTGGCGGCGTCGCGAGGCGCTGTTGAGAACGCATACAGCAGCACGTTGGTGTCGAGGCAATGCGACGGCATGGTCAGACGCCGGCCTTGCGCAGTTGTGTGCGGTCGTGCGCCTGTTCGCGCGTGAGCCGCTGCGTCGTGTCGATGCCGCGATCGCCGGCAATGGCGCGCAGACGCTCCAGCAGGCGGCTGGGTGGCGGCGTGCCGGAAGTGTCGGTTTCGTATTCATATCTGGCGCCTGTGGCGTTCGCGCGACCCAAGTTCGGGCTGCTCACCGCGTCTTCCAGTATGGCCATCAGCTCACCTTGCAGAGAGCGGTGGTTTTGTCCCGCGCGCTCGCGCAGCCGCCGGGCCATCGCCTCCGGCACGTTCTTGATGGATAAATTGACCATTTTGACAGTCATAAAAGCTCCGAAACGGCTTTAAAGTGGATCCATTATGAAACCATTCCGGATGTTCTGTCAATGGATGCTCAGTACCGATAATGCTCCGGCTTGAACGGGCCGTCGATTTTCAGTTGCAGATAGTCGCACTGCTTCTCGTTGAGCGTCGTCAGTTCCACGCCGAGTTTTTTCAGATGCAGGCGCGCGACTTTTTCATCGAGATGCTTGGGCAGCACGTAAACCCTGTTTTCGTATTTTTCGCCTTGCGTGTAGAGCTCAAGTTGCGCCAGCGTCTGGTTGGTGAAGGAATTGGACATCACGAACGACGGATGGCCGGTACCGCAGCCCAGGTTGACCAGGCGGCCCTCGGCGAGCACGATCAGGCGCTTGCCGTCGGGGAAAATCACGTGATCGACCTGCGGTTTGATGTTGTCCCATTGGTACTGCTTCAGGCTGGCGATCTCGATTTCGGAATCGAAGTGGCCGATGTTGCAGACGATGGCATTGTGCTTCATGCGCTTCATGTGCTCGTGAGTGATGACGCCGAGATTGCCGGTGGCGGTGACAAAGATATCGGCCTTGTCGGCCGCGTAATCCATGGTCACCACGCGGAAGCCTTCCATCGCCGCCTGCAGCGCGCAGATCGGGTCGATCTCGGTAACCCACACTTGCGCCGACAGTGCGCGCAATGCTTCGGCGCTGCCTTTGCCGACGTCGCCGTAACCACAGACCAGGGCAACCTTGCCGGCGATCATCACGTCGGTGGCGCGCTTGATGGCATCCACCAGTGATTCGCGGCAGCCGTAGAGGTTGTCAAACTTGGACTTGGTCACCGAATCATTGACGTTGATCGCGGGAAACGGCAGGCGCCCCTCTTTTTCCATCTGGTACAGGCGGTGCACGCCGGTCGTCGTCTCTTCGGTGACGCCTTTGATGTTCGCCTCAATCTTCGAATAGAAGCCGGGCTTTTCCTTCAGCGTTTTCCGCATCGCCGCGAACAGCACCACTTCTTCCTCGTTCGTGCCCTGGGGCGGCTGTGTCTTGTTGCGCTCGTGCTGTGCGCCCAGCGTCACCAGCAGCGTGGCGTCGCCGCCGTCGTCGAGGATCATGTTCGGCGTACCGCTCTCATTTCCCACATTCGGCCATTCGAGAATGCGGTGGGTGTAATCCCAGTAATCCTCCAGCGTTTCACCCTTGTAGGCGAACACGGGGATGCCGCTTGCGGCGATGGCCGCCGCGGCGTGATCCTGGGTGGAGAAAATGTTGCACGACGCCCAGCGGATGTCGGCGCCGAGGTCAGCCAGCGTCTCGATCAGTACGGCGGTCTGGATGGTCATGTGCAGCGAGCCGGCAATGCGCGCGCCTTTCAGCGGTTTTTTGCCTTTGTATTCCTCACGCAGCGCCATCAGGCCGGGCATCTCGGTCTCGGCAATGGCGATTTCCTTGCGGCCGAAATCGGCCAGTTTGATGTCAGCGACTTTGAAGTCGGCGGCTTTTGCATTCATTTCTGCAACTCCTGAAAGATAGGGGCACCGTTATCGGCAATGCCGCCCGAGCCTGGCCGGTGCACGGGGTTTAACCC
>JANNHN010000389.1:0-7726 GCA_031404395.1 Betaproteobacteria bacterium | reverse complement strand
CCACACCGCGCAGACATCGACCGGCAGTTCGCCCCAGCCGCCGGTCAGGAAATCGCCGCGGACTATGGCTGCGATGCCGTGCGACTCGAGAAAACCGCGGATCAGGTGCGCCTCGGTCATGTGCCGGGCATTGTGTACGCGCTTCATGACGGGGACAGCCTAAGCCACGTCCACAGCATGAGCAAGGTGCGGCGTGGAGGGGTAGGAGCGGCAGAGTGTTGCTGGTAACATCGGGCGGTTGTTAATTCCGGGGGAGACGGACATGGCGATATTGCGCGTGCTGAGCGCCGGGGCAGCCCAGGCCGTGTGCGAGCAGGTGATTGCGGCATTGCGCCGCGATACCGGGCACGAGGTCGAAGTCGCATTCGGCGCCGTGGGAGCAATGAAAGCGCGCATGGTCGGCGGTGAGCCCGTCGATGTCATCATTCTCAGCGCACAATTGATTCAGGATCTGGTGTCGGCGGGCATGGTCGCAGTGTCTTCCGTGACTGATATCGGCAAGGTCGGCACCGGCGTTGCCGTGCGCGCCGGAACGGCGTTGCCGGAAGTGCGCACGCGCGAGGCGCTGCGCGGCAATATTCTGGCTGCATCGGTCATCGTCTGCCCGGATCCGGCCACCGCCACCGCGGGCAAGGTGGTGATGAAATTGATGGAGCGCCTGGGCGTGGCTTCGCAAGTCGAGGACCGCATGCAGTTTTTCCCGAACGGTTATGCGGCGATGAACTGGCTGGCAGCCAGCAGCGGCGCGCTGGAATTGGGTATTACGCAGAACACTGAAATCCTGCCAAATGCGGGAGTGACGCTGGTCGCGCCGCTGCCCGACGAGTTCCAGATCAAAACCGTGTACACAGCGGGTGTTGCAGCCCGTGCCGCGCAGCCCGATCTGGCGCGGGATTTCGTGCGCCGCCTGATCGCGCCTGAATTCCGTCCGCAGCTGCGCGCTGCGGGTTATGAAATCAACTCCTGAAACAATCAGTTTTTGAAAAAGGGCTGTCCATGAGCCGCATTGTGCATTTGGCGCTGAAAGTCGAAGACCTCGAAAAAACCACGGCGTTTTACCAGGGTGTTTTCGGATTCAAGGAAGTCGTGACCAAAAAAACACGCGACCACGTGTCGCGGCATCTGACCGACGGTGATCTTGATTTCACCCTGATCAAGTATGACGAAGGCACGCAGTCGGCGGAGTCCAAGGCATCCGGCGAAGGCCCGTGCATCCATCATTTCGCCATTGAGGTCGATGATGTCGAAAAATACACCGCTGAAATCAAGAAGCACGGCTGCACCATCGTCAGCGACCCCGGTGTGATTCCGGTGAAATTCCGCGCGCCCGGCGGTACCATCGTGGAAATCGTGCCCGTAGGCCGCTATCAGCGCGCCCCGCGCTGACAGGCAGGCGCAACACGTGGCGCGGGCAAACTGGCTTAAAGGTGATGTGGTCTCCGGTGCGGTGCTGGCTGCGCTCGGCGTCTATGTCATCAATGAAGCGCGGCAGTGGACTTACAGCGGCGTGGAAGGCCCGGGGCCCGGGTTTTTCCCGTTGTGGTATGGCATTGCCATGGTGGTGCTGTCGCTGGCGCTGATCGCAACTTCGGTCATGCGACCGGTGCCGGGCGCAGGCAAATCCGTCGATTGGCGCGGTATTGGACGCGCGCTGCTGGTCTGGGTGGTATTTGCCGGCAGTATTGCGCTGCTCAAACCGCTGGGATTTTTGGTCGTGCTGGCATTGCTGACGCTGTTTGTGGTCGCGGGATGTACGGCAAATCCCTGGCGACGGGCTGTGCCGCGGCTGCCGGCAATGCGCTTGGTTTTTATCAGGTTTTTCCACTGGCGCTGAACGTGAGCCTGCCGGTGGGGGTGCTGGGTTTCTGAGTTGATCCTGTGGAAATCCTGGCCAATCTCGGGCACGGCTTTGCCGTGGCCTTCGAACCGCTGAACCTGTTCTGGTGTTTCGTCGGCGTGTTTCTCGGCACGGTGGTCGGCATCATGCCCGGCCTCGGACCCCCGGCGACGATTGCCATGCTGCTGCCGCTCACTTTCAATATGCATCCCACCAGCGCGCTGATCATGCTTGCCGGCATTTATTACGGCGCCAAGTACGGCGGTTCGACGACGGCCATATTGCTGAATGTGCCGGGTGAGTCTGCATCCGTGGTGACTTGTCTTGACGGCTACCAGATGGCGCGCAAGGGGCGCGCGGGCGCCGCGCTGGGCATCGCCGCCATTGCCTCCTTCATCGCCGGCACCGTGGGTGTGCTGGGACTGATGCTGATTGCGCCGCCGCTGGCGAAATTTGCGCTGTCGTTCAGTTCGCCGGAGTATTTTGCATTGATGGCGCTGGGTCTGGCGATGGTGGTGTTGCTGGCGGGTGACTCGATGATCAAGGCGCTGCTGGCGATGCTGGTCGGGTTGTGGATTGCCGGCATGGGGATTGATCTGTTCAGCGATTCGTCGCGATTTACCTTCGGGCAGACGGAAATGCTCGATGGCGTTGATTTTGTCATTGTCGCCATCGGTGTGTTCGCGCTCGGCGAAGTGTTCGGCAACATGGAGAGTCGCGAGAAGGGTACGCTGCTGCCGGTGCCCAAAGGTATGCGCAATCTGCTGCCGACCATGGCGGAACTCAAGGCCTGCCGCTTTGCCTTCATCAACGGTTCGGTGATCGGTTTCCTGATCGGCGTGCTGCCGGGCGCCGGTTCGACCATTGCGTCATTCATTTCCTACGGTGTGGAGAAAGCGGTTTCGAAACATCCAGAGAAATTCGGCACAGGCGTGCCAGAAGGCGTGGCGGCGCCCGAGGGCGCAAACAATTCGGAAACCGGCGGCGCGCTGGTGCCGCTGCTGACGCTGGGCATTCCCGGTTCGGGTACCACGGCGATTCTGCTCGCCGCATTCATATTGTGGGGGCTGCGTCCCGGGCCGTTGATGATCCAGGATAACCCGGAGCTGTTCTGGGGGCTGGTTGCCAGCATGTACGTGGGCAACATCATGCTGCTGGTGCTCAACCTGCCGCTGATTCCGCTGTTCGCGCAGATTCTCAAGGTGCCGACCTGGCTGCTGTATCCGATCATTTTCGGCATTTCCATCGTCGGGGTGTACACCGTGTCGAGCAGCCTGTTTGACTGCGCCATGCTGGCGGCGTTTGGACTGCTCGGCTATGCGATGCGGCGCCTGGATTATCCGTCGGCGCCGCTGATTCTGGGGCTGGTGCTGGGCGACCCGATGGAGCGCGCGTTGCGGCAATCGCTGATGATGTCGCAGGGCGATTTGTCGATCTTGGTGTCCCGGCCCATATCTGCAACAATGCTGTTGTTAACCGTCGCGTTGTTGTTGCTGCCGCTATTCCGCAAATTCAATACCTGGCGGGTCAAAGCCATTGAAGAGAACGGTTGATCCCGCTGTTCACCATCGAGGAGAAAACAATGAAACTACATCAATCCATCATCCTGGCTGCCTGCGCCGCGGCGATCGCCAGCGCACCGGCATGGGCGCAGTTCAAACCCGTCAAGCCCGTCGAAATCGTGGTGCATACCGGGCCCGGCGGCGGCGCCGATGTGCTGGCGCGGTTTATCTCGCAGGTGATCGAGAAGGAAAATCTCGCGCCGGTGCGTTTTACGGTCAACAATCGCGACGGCGGCGGCGGGCTGCGCGCCATGGCTTACGTGGCCGAGAAAAAAGGCGATACCCATTCCATCGCGGTGTTCACCGGCAACTGGCTGACCAATCCGCTGGTCCGTGCCGAAGCCAAGTTCACCCTCAAGGACATGACGCCGGTGGTGCGCCTGGTGCTGGAGCCGGCGGTGATCGTGGTGAAGGCCGATTCTCCGCACAAGACACTGAAGGATTTCATCGACGCCGCGAAAAAGACTCCGGGCGCGATGAAGCAATCGGGCGGCTCGCAGACCAGCCGCGACAACGTGGTGCGCCAGTTGCTGATGAAGGAAACCGGCGCCAACTGGGCATTCATTTCGTTCCCGGGCGGCGGCGAGCGCATTGCCGCGCTGCTCGGCGGCCACGTCAACATGATGGTGATCGAACCGCAGGAAGCCGGTGAACATATCAAGTCCGGCGGCATGCGGGTCATTGCGCAGGTGGCGGACAAGCGCCTGGCGGCCTATCCCAACATCCCGACGATCAAGGAAGCCGGTTACAACATCCCCAACGTGCCCCAGGTGCGCGGCATCGTGATGCCCGCCGGCGTGGCCCCCGATGTGGTGGCTTATTACGAAGATCTGTTCCAGCGTCTGGTGAAGACCGCAACCTGGCGCAAGTACCTGGAGGAGCAGCAGTTCGAGGACGGCTTCCAGAAGTCGGGCGAGCTGGCGAAATTCTTCGATACCTTCACCGACCAGATGCGCGACATCCTCAAGGAGGCGGGCGCCAACGTGGTTCGCTGAGCGGGTGTGTTGCGGTAAGAAATCCCTGAACAACCTGCTGCGCGGCGCGTTTCCGACGGGGGCAGCCCCCCGTTTTTCATAGCTTGCCGGTGAATTCATGAATGCAAAATTACCCGAAGTGGCTGTAGCCGAGCGCCTGGCCGATCAGGCGGCGGCAATGACCGCGGACGCATTGCCCGCGGTGGTGCGCACGCGCGCCGAGGAACTGCTGGTCGATGTGGTTGGTTTGTGTGTGGCGGCCCGCAATACCGATTATGTGCGCGCAGTGATCGGCGGCGTCGATGCCGGCGGGCAGTGTACGGCCATCGGTCATCGCCAGACATTTTCAGCGGAAACCGCAGCGATCATCAACGGTACGGCGACCCATGGCGAGGATTTTGACGATACCTTTGAAGGCGGCCCGGTGCATTCGAGCACGGTCATCGCACCGGCGGTACTGGCTGCGGCAGAACGCTTTGGCTGCGATGGTCGCGACATGCTGGCGGGGTTCGTGGTCGGCGTGGAGACGTTGTGCCGATTGTCGATGGTGATCCCCAAGGCCATCCACAAGTCCGGATTCCACCCGACCGGTGTGCTCGGTGCGATGGCGGCGACGCTGGCGGTGGCGCGCACGCTCAAGCTGAACCGTCAGCAGACCGTGGATGCGCTGGGCATCGCCGGCAGCATGACCGGCGGCATCATTGAATACCTGGCGGAAGGCGCGTGGACCAAGCGCCTGCATGCGGGTGCGGCGGCGCGTGTCGGTATTGAAGCGGCGCGGCTGGGGGCGCAGGGTTTTCTCGGTCCGCGCACCGTGTTCGAGGGCACTCACGGACTGTTCAACGGTTTTGCGCGCACGACTGAAGGCAACTACGATGTGCTGACGCGTGATTTCGGCAAAGACTGGTATCTGTCGCGCATCACCTTCAAGCCGTACGCGACGGGCACCATGAACCAGCCGTATGTCGATTGCGCATTGCGTTTGGCCAAGCATGATTTTGCTGCAGAAGACGTCGTTGACGTACTGTGCGAAACGGCAGAGGGCTATGTGCATCGGCTGTGGGAGCCGCTGGCTTCCAAGCACCAGCCGGCCAACGCCTATGCCGCCAAATTCAGCGCGCCGTTCAACGTGGCGGTGGCTTTCGTCACCGGTGGCGCCGGACTGACCGCATTCACCGAAGCCACGGTGCGCGATCCGCGCATCCTCGCGCTGGCAGCGAAAGTAAAATACGTGGTCGATCCGCAGAATCCGTATCCCAAGGCCTATACCGGCCATGTGCGCATGACGCTGAAAGACGGCCGGGTGTTCGAAGAACGCCAGCCGCATATCCGCGGCGGCGCTCAGGAACCGCTGTCGCGCGCCGAAATCGAGGACAAATTCCGTCGCAACTGCGCCTTCGGCGGGTGGGCACCGCAGCAATGCGATGCAGCGCTGCGTGCCGTGCCGGCGATGTTTTCGGGTAAAGTAGATCTTGCGCCGTTACGTGGATAAAATTAATAATAAAAACAAATAGTTACGTTATTTTCCTTATTAGAAAGGCTGTGCCATGAGCAAGCAACTGACCATCGATATTGTTTCCGACGTGGTTTGACCCTGGTGCTACATCGGCAAGCGCCGGCTGGAAGCCGCGCTGCAGCAGTTCGCCAAACTGTATCCCGATGCGGCACTGCCGGCCGTGCGCTGGCTGCCTTTCCAGCTGAATCCCGATCTGCCGGCCTCCGGCATTTCGCGGGCTGACTACATCATGCGCAAATTCGGCCCCGTCGGTAACGCGAAATACGATCGCGTGGCGATGGTCGGCAAGAGCGTGGGTCTCGACATGGCCTTCGCCAAAATCACCGTGCAGCCGAACACCGTGAACGCGCACCGGCTGCTGCATCATGCCGGCGAGCTGGGCCGGCAGGATGCGGTGGCCGAAGCGCTGTTCCGTGCTTATTTCATCGAAGGCGCGAATCTGACCGACAACGCCGTGCTGGCGGATTACGCAGCAGAGGCCGGGTTGCCGCGCAAGGGCATACTCAATTACCTGAACAGTGCAGAGGGCGTCGATGTGATCCATAGCGCCGACAATGAAGCCCGGCAGGCAGGCGTTGATGGCGTGCCGTTTTTTATTTTCAACCGCAGCATCGGATTATCCGGTGCGCAAGAGGCCGCGGTATTGCTGCAGGCGATGCAGCAGGCGCTGGCGGGTGCGCCCCCGCCAGCCTGAAGTGCCGGCGGCGCACTGAGCGACATCAGCCATGAGCGAGTCTCCTGTTTATCGCAATGCGCTGGAACTGAACTCGACGCTCAACGAGTATCAGTTGAAAGCGGTGCTCGGTGTCGGTGGTTTCGGCATGACCTATCTCGGCTGGGACACCAATCTCGAAAAACAGGTCGCCATCAAGGAATATCTGCCCGGTGATCTCGCGGTGCGTGCACTCGACGGCAGCGTGGTGCCGGTATCAACCGACCATCAGCACGATTACCAGTGGGGGCTGGACAGTTTTATCCGGGAGGCGCGGACGCTGGCGCGTTTCAGTCACCCGCATATCGTGCGCGTGAACCGCTATTTCGAGGCGAACGGCACCGGCTACATGGTGATGGATTATGAGGATGGTGAATCGCTGAATCAGTTGCTCAAGCGCACGCCGCAGCCTGACGAAACGGAACTAAAGCGCATCGTACTGCCGCTGCTCGATGGACTGGCGGCGGTGCATGCCGGAAAATTTCTGCATCGCGACATCAAACCCAGCAATATTTTCATGCGCACCAACGGCACGCCGGTGCTGCTTGATTTCGGCGCGGCGCGCGATACCGGCGGCGCCACCCGCGCGCTGACTGCCGTGCTGACGCCCGGTTATGCGCCGCTTGAACAATATGCAACCGACGGCAAGCAGGGGCCGTGGTCTGATATTTATGCCATGGGTGGCGTGATGTTCCGCGCAGTGACCGATAAAAATCCGCCGGACGCCGTGAGCCGTCTGCAAAGCGATACCGTGGCGCAGAATCTTGCCGTCGCGCGCAGCCGCTACAGTGAACCGCTGTTGCGCGCAATCGAGTGGGCCATGATGGTGAAACCGGAACTGCGCCCGCAAAGTATTGCGGAATGGAAGGCGGCATTCGCAGCGCAGGCCGCGTTGTCATCGAATGCTGCGGCTGCAATTCCGGAGCCCGCTACGCGCGCTGCAGCCGCGACGACAATGGCGTCACGGCCGGCATCGTCGGTGCGTCCTTCGCGTTTGACCAGGAATCATGGATCCGGCTGGCGCCGGGTGGGCTGGGGCGCGGCATTGTTTTTTGCCGCTGTCATTGCGCTGGGTTGGTACAAGCGTCGCCCGGAGCCGCCGCCCGCGGCTGTTGCAGCGCCGGC
>JANNHN010000388.1:0-5444 GCA_031404395.1 Betaproteobacteria bacterium | reverse complement strand
AATCCGGCAGTTACGGGTTAAAATGCTGCGATTTTTCGGCGGAGATTGAACATGGCTGTAACCACTGCCCAGAAGGCACAGGTGCTGCAGGATTTCCAGCGCGCCAAGAGCGACACGGGTTCACCCGAAGTCCAGGTGGCGCTGCTGACTGCGCGTATCACGGACTTGACCGAACACTTCAAGGCGCACACCAAGGATCATCATTCGCGCCGCGGACTGTTGCGCATGGTCAGCCAGCGGCGCAAGCTGCTCGACTACCTGAAGCGGACCAAGGTCGAGCATTACCGGACGCTGATCGAGCGTCTGGGCCTGCGCAAGTAACAGAGGGAAGTGCCATGCAGACAGGCAAAGTCAGCGGTTGTGCCTGTTTTGCACGGCGCCCGCATCAGGATTCGATGCTGGAAGGCGTCGGCTCCTGATCGGAATGCATCCTCAGGAAGACCGCATGTGCGGTCTTTTTTGTTTTTGAGAAAAGGAAAATTACTTTGAACCCGGTAAAGAAAACGTTGATGTGGGGTAGCCACCAGCTGACGCTGGAGACTGGCGAAATTGCGCGGCAGGCCTCGGGCGCGGTATTGGTAACCATGGAAGAAACGGTAGTGTTGGTGACCGTTGTCGGTGCGCGCAATGCCAAGCCGGGACAGGATTTTTTCCCGCTGACTGTTGATTACCAGGAACGTACTTATGCTGCCGGCAAGATTCCCGGCGGTTTCTTCCGTCGTGAAGGACGTCCGTCGGAGAAGGAAATCCTGACCTGCCGGCTGATCGACCGGCCAATCCGTCCGCTGTTCCCGGAAGGCTATAACAGCGAGGTGCAGATCGTTGCCACCGTGATGTCGTCGAATAACGAGATCGATTCGGACATTCCCGCGATGGTGGGTGCTTCGGCAGCACTGGCACTGTCCGGTATGCCGTTTAACGGCCCGATCGGCGCGGCGCGCGTCGGTTATGCCGATGGCCAGTACATCCTCAACCCCACAGCCACTGAACTCAAAACCTCGCAGCTGGATCTGGTCGTTGCCGGCACCCAGCAAGCCGTGCTGATGGTTGAATCGGAGGCGCAGCAATTGCCGGAAGACGTGATGCTTGGCGCCGTTGTTTTTGGCCATGAGCAACTGCAGACGGTGATCAGCGCCATCAACGAAATGGTTGATGAAATCGGCGTGCCCGAATGGAACTGGACGCCGCCGCAAAAGGACGAACAACTGGTTGCCCGCCTCGCGCAACTGGCGGAAGCCGACCTGCGCCAGGCCTACCAGATCCGGCAAAAGCAGGCGCGTACCGTGCGCGTCAAGGAAATCAGCGCAAAGGTGGTCGCTGAACTGCTGCCGGCTGACGCATCGCCCGACCAGATCAACGCCATCAAGAACGAGCTCGGCAATCTGGAAGCGAAAATCGTCCGCAACCAGATTCTTGACGGCGAGCCACGCATCGACGGTCGCGATACGCGCACAGTGCGACCGATCAGTATCCGCACCGGTGTGCTGCCGCGCGCCCACGGCTCTGCTTTGTTTACCCGCGGTGAAACGCAGGCCATCGTGGTGGCCACGCTGGGCACCTCGCGCGACGAGCAGATTGTCGATGCGCTGCAAGGAACCTACCGCGATCGCTTCATGCTGCATTACAACTTCCCGCCGTACTCGACCGGTGAAACCGGCCGCGTCGGTTCGCCGAAGCGCCGCGAGATCGGTCATGGCCGGCTGGCCAAGCGCGCGCTGATGGCGGTACTGCCGGCACCGGAAGATTTCGCTTATTCAATCCGCGTAGTATCAGAAATCACCGAATCCAACGGGTCGAGCTCGATGGCATCGGTCTGCGGCGGCTGCCTGTCGCTGATGGATGCTGGCGTACCGCTGAAAGCGCAGGTAGCGGGCATTGCCATGGGGCTGATCAAAGAAGGCAAGCGATTCGCGGTGCTCTCCGACATTCTCGGTGACGAGGATCACCTCGGCGACATGGATTTCAAAGTAGCAGGCACCGAGACCGGTGTCACTGCGCTGCAGATGGACATCAAGATCAACGGCATTACCAAGGAAATCATGCATGCTGCGCTGAGCCAGGCGCGCGAAGGCCGCCTGCATATCCTGGAGAAAATGCGCAGCACTATCGGCGCGCCGCGCACCGAACTCTCGGCATGGGCGCCGCGCATGATCACGATGAAGATCAAGCCGGAGAAAATCCGCGACGTCATCGGCAAGGGTGGGGCGGTCATCCGCGCGATCACCGAGGAAACCGGCACCACGATCGATATTCAGGATGATGGCACTGTCGTCATTGCCTGTGTTTCGTCTGAAGGCGGCGAGAATGCCCGCAAGCGTATCGCGGAGCTGACCGCGGACGTCGAAGTGGGTCGCATTTACGATGGCACAGTGCTGAAGTTGCTGGACTTCGGTGCGATTGTCAGCGTGCTGCCGGGGCGTGACGGATTACTGCATATTTCGCAGATTGCCAACGAACGGGTGAACAGCGTGGCCGATCACCTCAAAGAAGGCCAAGCGGTGCGCGTCAAGGTGCTCGAAGCCGACGAGAAAGGCCGGCTGAGGCTGTCGATGAAGGCGGTTGCAGGGGAAGCCCAGCAGGCAGCACCGGTGCAATAACCGGTTACATTCGGGATCCAATAATGAACAAAGGGGGCTTTCAGCCCCCTTTGTTTTTGTAGCGCAGCGCGCTGTTACTTGGCGACCTGCCGCTCCCGCAGTTCATCCAGCGTTTTGCAGTCGATGCACAGCGTGGCTGTGGGGCGCGCTTCCAGCCGTTTCAGTCCGATCTCGACGCCGCAGGAATTACAATAGCCGTAATCCTTGGCAATGATGAGCGCGATGGTTTCATCGATCTTCTTGATCAGTTTGCGTTCACGGTCACGATTGCGCAATTCCAGGGACATATCTGATTCCTGACTTGCTCTATCGTTGGGGTCGGCAAATATGGTCGCCTCATCCTGCATCGTGTGCACGGTACGGTCGATGTCCTGCGACAGCTCGTGTTTCATCTCTTCCAGCATTTTGCGGAAATGCGCGAGTTGCCGCGCATTCATGTAGTCCTCTTTGCCCTTGGGCTTGTAGGGGGAGTAATTCTTGAGTATTTCGGTGGCCATGTGGGCGAGGTGCGCCTAAAAAAAGAGCTTTAATAACAGAATTCGATAACCGTCGCAAGCAATACGATTCCGTGGGAAGATGCGCGTAATTGACGCTTGCGCAAGGTGCGGAGTATATTACGCGCCTTCTCGGTTTCGGCGGGAAACGCGTGGCATGCTGGCCAGTTTGTGCCCGTAGCTCAATCGGATAGAGCACCGGCCTTCTAAGCCGGGGGTTGTGGGTTCGAGTCCCGCCGGGCGCACCATATGTAACGTGGCGTCGATTGTTCCTGCGGTGGCTGTAGCTCAGCTGGTAGAGTCCCGGATTGTGATTCCGGTTGTCGCGGGTTCGAGTCCCGTCAGCCACCCCAATTTTCCCGTAATACGTTCCCATAATACGGCGTCCCCGCACTACCTGGCGCGCAGCAATCGTTGCTGCTCACGCTGCCATTCCCGGTCTTTTTCCGCCGCGCGTTTGTCGTGCTGCTTTTTGCCCTTGGCGAGACCGATTTCCAGCTTGATGCGACCCTTGGCGTAGTGCAGATCAATCGGGATCATGGTGTAACCCGCGCGTTCCACGCTGCCGATCAGCCGGTTGATTTCCTCGGCATGCAGCAGCAGTTTGCGGGTGCGCGTCGGATCCGGCTGCACATGGCTGGAAGCAGTCGGCAGCGGACTGATATGACAGCCGAGGAGAAACAGCTCCGAATTGCCGACGATCACATAGGCTTCTTTCAACTGGGCGCGACCGGCGCGGATCGCTTTCACCTCCCAGCCTTCGAGAGCGATTCCCGCCTCGAAGCGCTGTTCGATAAAATAGTCGTGAAATGCCTTCTTGTTCTGGACGATACTCATTGCGCAATCACATCATGACAGCGTGTATTTTAACCGCCCCGGTCGCCGGGTTGTGCGGAATACGGACATGGCCTCGGTAAACCGCTCCGCATTGGTGTCCTTCAGTCCGGAACAGATGTTTGATCTGGTGGATGCCGTTGAAGACTATCCGGCGTTTTTACCCTGGTGCGCAAGCACCGAGGTGACGCATCGGGATGCCACCGTAACGCGCGCTGCCCTCCGCATCAGCTATCGCGGCATCAAGCAGGCCTTTGCGACGGAAAACCACAAGCAGTATCCGGAAATCATGACCTTGAGTCTCATCGAAGGCCCCTTCCGGGCGCTGGATGGTGAATGGCAATTCACCAGGCTCGGCGCCGAAGGCTGCCGGATCGATTTCCGGCTGGATTATGAATTCTCGAATAAATTACTGGAAAAGCTCGTCGGACCGGTGTTCGGCTATATCGCCGGCACTTTGGTCGATTCTTTTCTCAAGCGCGCCGACCAGTTGTATTCCCGCCGGTGACGGGCTCATGAAAATTTCTGTGGTGTACGCACTTCCCGATCAGCAGGCCGTTTATTTGCTGGAATTGCCGGAGGGGAGCACGCTCGCCGCAGCGTTGCAGCAGTGTGGCCTGGAGCGGGATTTTCCAGCGCTGAATCCGGCGACTGCGTCGGTCGGCATTTACGGGCGCATCATGCCGCGCCACACCGTGCTGCAGGCAGGTGATCGTGTGGAAATCTACCGGGAACTGCGCGCCGAACCGAAGGAAGTGCGGCGCCAGCGCGCACGTAATAGCTGATTTCAGTTACTTGCAGTTGCTGTCAACGGCTCTCTGCGCACGCGCTGTTTCTGCGGTGCGGCCTTCATCTTCCAGAAATACCCGCTCGCCGGTCTGCGGATCGGTCTTGCCGATACGGACACCGCTCTGCAGGCTGCGCAAGTAGGCCTGCGCGCCGGCGCAGTTCTGCTTGCGATCTGCGTCATCCGCGACCTTGGCCTCTGATTTTTTTGCCGATTCGTCACCTTCCATGCGCCGCTTGCGGAACTCTGCATCGCGCTCTGCCAGGGATTTTTGCGGGGCTGCAGGTGCCGCGTCGGGATTGTTGCGGATGCCCGTGATTTCGGCCTTGGTGCCCGGCGGACACGCAGCGGCAAACTCGACACGACCGCCGGCGCCCACGCATTTCATGATCTGGGCATGAGCCAGCGTCGGCAGGATGGCGATGGCGATAATGAGCAGGAATTTGTGCATGGTCTGCGCCTGAAAGTGATTGATCAAGTTACGGTTAAGCGGTTGTCGCGTGCCAATTGTCGCAGGGAACAGCTGCTTTCCCGCGTGTCTGCGATCCAAAAATAGCCAGTTTGAGCGCCTCCGTCAATGGCATAACGCCTTGACGAGTTTACCGTTTACGCCCCAGCCCCTATAATTCGCGCTTTGCGAAGGACGACGCCCATGCGCGTGGTGCAAAAAGCCCTCACTTTCGACGATGTGCTGCTCGTTCCGGCGCATTCGACGATCCTGCCCCGGGAAGT
>JANNHN010000387.1:0-1818 GCA_031404395.1 Betaproteobacteria bacterium | reverse complement strand
ATGCCGATGCACGACTGCCGTTTGCGCTGGCCTCCATTTCGGTGGCGATCGCCGCATGGGCGCTGATCTGGGCCGAACGCCACCTGGCGAGTACCGCGCCCGCGCAGATTGCGCCGCCGGCACGACGCATTCCCATCGCTGGATTCCTCGTCGTCGTTGCACTGACCGGTCTTGGCTTCCAGATTCATTTTTCACTGAATTCAGCGCCGCAATACCTGCGGCACGCGACACCCGCAGAACTCGGCACACTGATGCCGCTGTTCTGGGTGGGCTTCAACCTCGCCATGCTGCCGCTGACGCTGCTGATCCGCCGCCACGGTGATTTCGCGGTACTGGCTGCGGGCGCGGCGATCGGCGCCATTGCCGTGCTGTTTGCAACACAGGCCGGGTCGCTGACCATGCTGGTCGTCGCGCAACTCGCTGCGGGCGCGGCGTGGGCGGCAGTGATGTTCGGCGCATTCGGCGCAGCGCTCGCGCTGGGACATACCGGGCGCGAAGGTTACGCCAGCGGCGGCATGTTCTCGATGTTCGCCTTTGCGGCGATGCTGCGCATCCTGATGGTCGTCACCCAGCTCAGTCAGGACTCGGGCGTGCAGCAAGCACTGACTTATGCGCCGGCAGCGCTGTGGACCGTCGCCGCGCTGCTGCTCGTCATGCTGCTACGCCAGCGCGCCGCCTGAGTCTGCGATCAGTACAAGTTTCGCCGCGCGGTCGAGTTGCTTGATGGCGTATTCGCGTCGGCTGGCCGCCGAACGGTCGTCCGCAGCTTCACAGTACACCAGCGTCACCGGCCGCCGCGCACGCGTGTAACTCGCGCCAGCGCCGCTGCTGCTGCCTTTATCGCCATTGTGTTCGGCAATGCGGCGCACAACGTCACGCGCAATACCGGTGTAGAGGCTGCCGTCGGCGCAACGTACGATGTACACCTGCCACTCCAGTGCCTTGATCTTTTTTTTCTTCTTTTTGTTCTTTTCCTGCTGTTTTGATTTGGTCTTGCGCGCCATGCACCGTATCATGCCGCCAATGACCCGCTCACGCCAATGGCCCGCCGCACTGTTGTACGCAGTGCTGTATCTGGGCGCCGCTCCGATCGCCGCTCTCGTCGCCGCAACAGCCGGCGCCGCCGACCCGGCAAAAACCATGATCGGCGTTGAACTGGGTACGCGCTTCACGATTCCGCCTTGTGCGCGCGGCGAGGAAACGCTGACCAAGCGCCACTGTTACGTCGCCGCACAGTCCACCAAAACGCCCTGGGGTGCCGAGGAACATCACGTGTATTACCCGAGCGCGGCGCCGATCCCCTACGCCCGCGGTGAACTGGTGGTTGATGTGCTCAACGGCGTCATCGAAGCCATTCACATCAACACCTGGGGCATCGAAGGCCAATACTCGGCGTTGGAGATGCTGACCAAAAAATACGGGCCGCCAACGCGCGAGCGTCGCGAAAAAATGAAATCGCAGCGTGCGCGGCTGCCGGTGGTGTATGCGGAATGGGAGTTGACTGATTTTTCGGCAAAGCTCGACGGCATCACCAGCACCTTCGACTGGGGCCGCATCACGCTGGCGACGCATCGCTATCGCAAACTGATCGGGACGCAAACCCGGGCGCGCTGAGTCTGCCGGGGCAATCTCATTGCGGAAATATATCGTAACCAATTGTTTTATTTCAGCAGTGTCCCAACGTTTTCACGAGGGCCAGTTATCAGTTGATGATCGAAATGTGGAAACGAGCGATTTTGTCTGGTCTCGATTTGAATGTCGAGGTGCAGTGAGTAGGTTGGGGTGAGCTTGCGAACCCCAACGCGCGACCGCTGCAAA
>JANNHN010000386.1:0-1641 GCA_031404395.1 Betaproteobacteria bacterium | reverse complement strand
GGCACACCGTTCCAGTGCCGGGTATGGCGCGAGATCGAAAAACTTTGTCCAATAAAAACAACGAGTTACGGTGTAATTGCCGAGCGCCTGCGCAGCGGCGCGCGAGCCGTGGGCGGCGCCTGTGGTGCCAACCCGGTGCCGCTGATCGTGCCTTGTCACCGCGTGCTCGCGGCGAGCGGCCTCGGCGGATTCATGGGCGGCAAGGATGCATTTCCATTGAGCGTCAAACGCTGGCTGCTGCGGCATGAAGGCCTTGTCAACGAACACCATTGACGAATTCTGCGATGCGTTGTGGCTGGAGGACGGTCTCGCGCGCAACACACTCGACAGTTATCGCCGCGACCTGCAACAGTTCGCTGCGTGGCTGAAGGCGCATGGCGGTCATGAACTGCTCGCCGCCGACCAGGCGCTGATCCAGGAATATCTCGCACACAAGTTCCGCACCAGGGCGCGCGCGTCCAGCGCCGCGCGGCTGCTCTCCAGCCTGAAACGTTTTTATCGCCATGCGATTCGCCAGAACATCATCAAGGCGGATCCGACGTTGCGCATCGATACGCCCAAGCTGCCGCGCGCGCTGCCCAGGACGCTGACCGAAGCCGACGTGGAGTCATTGCTGGCCGCGCCGGCGCTCGATCAGCCGCTGGGCCTGCGTGATCGCGCGATGCTCGAAGTGCTGTATGCCAGCGGTCTGCGCGTGTCGGAACTGGTGACGCTGACAGTGCCGCAGGTCAGCCGCGACATGGGCGTGGTGCGCGTGCTGGGCAAGGGCTCCAAGGAGCGGCTGGTGCCGCTCGGCGAAGAAGCACTGGCGTGGATCGAGCGTTATCTGCGTGTAGCGCGGCCGAAACTGCTGAAGGGCAAGGCGAGTGATGCGTTGTTCGTCACGGCGCGCGCGGCGGCGATGACGCGCCAGTCATTCTGGCATCTGCTCAAGCGCTACGCCGTGCAGGGCGGACTGCACAAATCGATTTCACCGC
Source organism: Betaproteobacteria bacterium (assembly GCA_031404395.1). Taxonomy (GTDB): domain Bacteria; phylum Pseudomonadota; class Gammaproteobacteria; order Burkholderiales; family SG8-41. Next base: position 664 of record JANNHN010000386.1, on the reverse strand, counting down.
ATACGCTGCGTCATGCCTTCGCCACGCATCTGCTCAATCACGGCGCCGATCTGCGCGTGGTGCAGTTGCTGCTCGGCCATTCGGACATTTCGACGACGCAGATTTATACCCACGTTGCGCAGGAGCGCATGAAGCAGTTGCATGCGAAGCACCATCCGCGAGGGTGATGAGCCAGTGCAAAATGCAAAATGCAAAGTGCAGCGCGTAGCCCGGAAGGAGCGCAGCGTATTCCGGGGTGCAGCCCGTAGGGCAGAAGAAACGCAGTGAATCCCGCTGTTCAACGCGCCGGGCGCAGACTTTTTTGGATGACCTACCGCTTCCCGCGCTCGATGGTGATGCCGAGTTTCTTCACGCCGGCGAGCGGCGCCAGCTTGGCGATACTCACCCGCAGCCACGGCGCCTTGAAATCCTTGATGACCAGTTGTGCGATTGATTCGGCGGCGTGTTCGAGCAGCGAGAAGTGCTGTTGCGCAAACAGTTTTTTTATTTCGCCGACGACCGCAGCGTAATCGATTGTGTCTTCGATGCGGTTGCTCTGTGCCGCGTGCGTTCCGCGCAGGCCGATTTCCAGATCAAGCTGGATGGTCTGTGCCACCTGTTGTTCCCACGCATAGATGCCGATGCGGGTTTCGATGCGCAGTTCGCTGATGAATATGGTGTCCAT
>JANNHN010000385.1:0-3959 GCA_031404395.1 Betaproteobacteria bacterium | reverse complement strand
GCGGAGGAGAGCGCGGCTCTTGCCGGAGCAGATGCTCCCGCTGCATCTCCAGCTTTGCCGGCGCCCGTTACTGACGCAGATGCAGGCACGACTGCAGTTGTAGCGCCGGACGACGGCAAGCAAACCGCGTAGACTGCCGCGTCTTCTAAAATCCCCGGGATAGTCATGCGTTACAAGACATTGCTGTGCGATTGCAACCGGACCATGCAGATCGACGGGAAGGTTATTGCCCGCGGACTGAATGTCGATGAGCTGCCGCGTGTGCAGAGCGAAATGTGCCGACGGCATCTGGCGGCATTCGAGGCGGCAGTAAAGTCCGGCGACGACTTGCTGGTGGCTTGTACGCAGGAAGCGCCGCTGTTCACTGAATTACACGCGGAACTGGGCGGCACCGGCGCCATCCGTTTCGCCAACATCCGCGAGTCGGCCGGCTGGTCGGACGAAGGCCGGTCGGCTGCGCCGAAAATGGCGGCGTTGCTGGCCATGGCGGATGCACCGGACGCCGAGCCGGTGCCGACGGTGAGCTATGAAGCGGGCGACAATTTACTGATTGTCGGCCCCGGCGCTGCTGCGCTGGCGTGGGCCGAGCGGCTGCAGGAGCAGGTGTCGGTGACGGTGCTGATGACCGACGACGGTCGCGGCGCCGAATTGCCGACTGATCGACGCTACCCCGTGCTGTCAGGGTCCGTCACCGCACTCAACGGTTATCTGGGCGCGTTCACTGCGCGCTGGGCGCAGCGCAATCCCATCGATCTGGAAGCCTGTACGCGCTGCGGCGCCTGCATCGATGCCTGCCCGGAAAAAGCCATCGACTTCAGTTATCAGATCGACCTCGACAAATGCAAAGCGCACCGCAAATGCGTGACGGCCTGCGGCACGGTGGCTGCGATTGATTTTGCGCGCAGTACAGGCGAGCACGAAGAACACTTCGATCTGGTGCTGGATTTATCCGAGCCTGCGTTGATTCGCTTGCAGCAGCCGCCGCAGGGCTATCGGGCGCCGGGCCGGGATCCGCTGGAGCAGGCGCTGGCCGCGGCGCATCTGACGCAGATGGCGGGATCCTTCGAGAAGCCGAAGTTCTTCATTTATAAGGAAAAAATCTGCGCCCATGCGCGCTCTGCCATTACCGGCTGCACGCAGTGCATCGATGTCTGCTCGACAGGCGCCATTACCAGTGTCAGCAAGGAGAATCGTGTCGCGATCGAGCCGCATTTGTGCATGGGCTGCGGCGGCTGCGCGACGGTATGTCCCTCCGGCGCCATGACTTACGCCTATCCGCGCGTGGCGGATGTGGGCGCGCGCCTGAAGCTGGCGCTGAAGGCCTACGCCGCCGCAGGTGGCGAAAGAGCCTGCCTGCTGATTCATAACAGTACGGACGGCCGGGAATTGATCGCGCGCCTGGGGCGCCGGGGCAAAGGTTTGCCTGCGCACATGATTCCGGTGGAGATGATGCATGTCGCTGCCGTCGGACTGGACCTGATGCTGGGCGCACTGGCACTGGGCGCAGCCCAGGTCGTCGTACTGGGGGCAGGGTCAGAGGCGCCGGAGTATGTTGCAGCGCTGGCCCGGCAAATGACTTATGCCGAGGCGATCCTGACGGGCCTTGGCTACACCGGTCATCGCGTATGTTGGGTGCAGGCCGAGACTGTGGCGCAGGCGGAAGCCGCGCTGTGGTCTATGGACACGCCTGCGGGCATTCCGGCCGCGGGATTCAATCTGACCAGCGAGAAGCGTCAAACCCTGGATTTCGTTTTCGACCACCTGCGCGCGCATGCGCCGAAAGCAGCTGAAGTAGTGACTATGCCGGCCGGCGCGCCTTTTGGCGAAATTCGTGTTGATTCCGTGAAATGCACTCTGTGCATGGCCTGCGTGGGTTCATGCCCGGAGGGGGCGCTACTGGATTCCAAGGAGTCACCGGCGCTGCGTTTCATTGAACAAAACTGCGTGCAGTGCGGATTGTGCGAACGCACATGCCCGGAAAAAGCCATTGCACTGACCCCCAGATTGCTGCTGACGCCTCAGGCAAAGACTGCCAGAACGCTCAACGAAGCCATTGCTTTTGGTTGCGTAAAATGTGGAAAACCCTTTGCCACCAAACAGATGGTCGACAACATGCTGGCGCGGTTAGGCAAACATTCCATGTTCGCAGAACCCGGCGCCTTGGATCGCATCAAGATGTGCGCGGATTGCCGGGTGACCGATCTTCTGCAGAATTCGCGGCATGGCAACATCAGTGATGTCTAATCAATCCTGGTCTTCCCGGATTGTGGAATTGATTTATGTGGAATTAAAAAAAAAAGATGCCTACTATGGATAGGTAAAATTTCACATGATGACGGCCACCCAAGAAACTGTTAATCGCACCCCGCCGGCAACGGTCGGCACAGCGGATGAGAACGAGGTCAGGGCGGCTTTGTACGGCGTGCTTGCCCATTGTTTCATCAAAGCGCCATCGCACAAATTGCTGGATCACATCGCTGCGGCGGATCCCTTAATCAGCATGGACGGATCATCGCTGACAGTCTCGTGGCATGCGTTGTGCAAAGCTGCGCGTGACGCCGATCCGGAGCGCGTGCGCGAAGAGTTCGAATCCATTTTTGTCAGTGTAGGGCGTCCGGCAGTGTCGCTGTACGCATCGACTTATATGAACAGTGCGCGCCGGGGCCATGTGCTGGCCGACTTGCGCGACGATCTGGCGCGTACCGGTTACGCCCGCGCCACAGACAGCGCGGAATACGAAGATCACTTGTCAGCCTTGTGCGAGGTGATGCGCGGCATGATCGCCGAAGAGCCGATGAATGCCGCCGCCGCAGATGCGCAGCGGGAATTTTTTCAGCGTTACCTGGCGCCCTGGTTCGGGGCTGCGTGTGACGCCATCGATCATTCCGAGCAGGCGGCTTTTTACCGCTCGGTTGCACGGTTTGCCAACGCGTTTTTCACCAATGAATCCGCATATTTCGAGTTAGCCTGAGGAGATCATGACCATGAGCACCAAGATGAGTCGCAGAAAATTTCTCGCCGCCGTGGGTGTGGGCGGTGCGGCCACTGCAGCAGTGGTTGCGTCGAAGATGGCTGGTGATACGCCCGCAGCGACTGCGCAGACTGCGCCGCAGGGCAAAGGCTATCAGCTGACCGAGCACGTGCGCCGCTATTACGAAACGACGAAGGTTTGAGGAGGCCGCCATGTTACTGACCCGCAAATCCACCCACACCGCCGCAGTGCCCAGCCGCCTCGCGCGTAACGCATCGGCTTTCCTCGGCAATACCATAGATCGCCGCACATTCCTCAAGCGCAGCGGTTTCGCCGTTGGTGGCGCCGCAGCGTTGTCGCAGTTGCCGTTTTCAGTCATGAAAAAAGCCCAAGCTGCGGATAAACCGGCCGGTAATATTGAAGTCAAACGCACGATCTGCACCCACTGTTCGGTGGGTTGCGCAATTGACGCCGTGGTGCAAAACGGCGTGTGGATCCGCCAGGAACCGGTATTCGATTCGCCGATCAACCTGGGTGCCCACTGTGCTAAAGGCGCTTCCATTCGCGAACACGGCATGCACGAGATTTCACACCGCCTGCGTACGCCGATGAAGCTGGTGGGCGGCAAGTGGGAGAAGATTTCCTGGGATGTGGCGCTGACTGAAGTCAGCCAGAAGATGTTGCAGATCCGGAAAGAGTCAGGCCCGGACGCGACGTTCTGGGTAGGCTCGTCCAAGCACAACAACGAGCAGGCTTATCTGTTTCGCAAGTTCGTGTCGTTCTTCGGCACCAACAACATGGATCACCAGGCGCGCATTTGCCACTCGACGACGGTTGCCGGCGTAGCGAATACCTGGGGCTACGGCGCCATGACCAATTCCTACAACGATGAACAGAATTCGAAGTGCATCCTGTTTTTCGGCAGCAATGCGGCCGAGGCGCACCCGGTGTCGATGCTGCATACGCTGCACGCCAAGGAAAATGGCGC